>JACNFI010000393.1 GCA_014384665.1 Candidatus Cloacimonadota bacterium | reverse complement strand
TCAAACAAAGACTTGATTTATAATACTATAATTTATTGTGAATGAAATAAAAAACTTTACTTATTTATTTTGTATCAAAAAATTTGCAATTTATAAAATTAATTTTAATAGTAAAAAATATGAAGCATAAGCGATTTTTTTTAGTTATCCTATTTTTTTTATTTTACTATATACATCTTGCTTCCCAAGATTATAATTATATCACTGATATTGTAGTAACAGGTAATATTAATGTTAGTTCAAAATTAATACAATCTGCTTCAGGTTTAGCATTAGGTGATATTTATTCATCAGAAAATATAGCTAATGCAATAAGATATATCTATAATTTAGGTTTGTTTGCCAATATTGATATTAATAAACTTACTGACGAGAAAGGTGTAAAAATCATAATAAAAGTTACCGAGCTTCCTATTATTCAAAGCATTATTATTACTGGCAATGAAAACATAAAAAAAGAGGATATTAATTCTGAGATATTTCTTATAAAAGGTGACTACTTGTCTGGTGAAAAGAAGTTTGAAATTAGAAATCGGATATTAACTTTATATTATGAAAAAGGATATAGATTTGCTTCTGTAAAATTTATTGAAAAACCACTAAAAGAAAATAAAATTGAATTGACGATTTCTATCAATGAAGGACTAAAAATTACAGTAAAAGATATTACTTTTTCAGGCAACTCTCATATTTCATCTAAAAAGCTTAGAAGTGAAATGAAGACGAAAGCAAGTAGTTTTTTCCGCTCAGGAGGGTTTAAATTAGATAAGTTTGAAGAAGATTTACAAAGGATAGTAGAATTTTATCATTCAAAAGGATTTATAGATGCTTCAATTGTAGATTGGGTAAGTGAATATGATGAACAAGGTAATCTATTTATTGAAATTAAGATATTTGAAGGGAATCAATATAAATTAGGGTCAGTTCTTGTAAAAGGTAATTCAAGATTTAGTGATAAGGCTATTATAAGCCAATTAAAAATTAAGAAGGGTGAAATATTTAATCAAGAAGAATTTAATGATAAGCTTAACACTATCTATTCAATGTATATTGAGGAAGGATATTTATATTCAATAATAAATAAGGATATTCAAACTAAGGGTGAGCATATAAATATAGTAATTGAAATTACTGAAAATACCCGTGCTCGTGTTAGACAAATTTTTATAGAAGGTAATAAGAAAACAAGAGAAAAAATTATTCGCAGACAGCTTGCCATTGTTCCTGGTGACTATATTAGACAATCTTTATTATTCCAGAGTCAGAGGAATATATATAATCTTGGATTTTTTGAACCAAATATTGGTTTAGATTATCAACCAATAAATGCCGAAGGAGATATTGACCTTACATTTACAGTTGAAGATAAGGAATCTGGCGCTGCGAATCTTGGAGTAAATTTTGATCAGCAAGATAAATTAGTTGGTTTTATTGCTCTATCCCATAATAATTTGTTTGGTAAAGCATGGGGTATTAAATTACAATGGGAATTCAGTGGGGTCAAACAAAATTATGATATTAGCTTTACCAACCCGTATTTTCTTGATACGAATACTCTTGTAGGTTTTGATGTATATCATACAAAGAGAAACTGGACTGACTGGAATTATCGGGTTTATCGCACTGGTGGTGGATTTCGTATTGGAACAATTATTCCCTGGATTAATTATTCAAGAATTACATCCGGGTATGCTATAACTCAGAAAAAGTATGAGATTATTGAGCCAACTGGTGATACCTCTCAGAATGTTCAAGATTTAGTGGATACCGGGAAGAAAATAATAAGCAATATGTTTGTTACCTTAGAACGAGACAGTAGAGATAATATATTCCGACCAACTGCGGGTTGTCTTGTTAGGTCTTTTACTGAATTAGCAGGTGGACCTTTAGGCGGTAAGGAAAATT
This sequence comes from Candidatus Cloacimonadota bacterium, assembly GCA_014384665.1. Taxonomy (GTDB): domain Bacteria; phylum Cloacimonadota; class Cloacimonadia; order JGIOTU-2; family JGIOTU-2; genus JACNFI01. The sequence continues at coordinate 10,663 of JACNFI010000393.1, read as the reverse complement.
ATTATAAAGAAATAATGCAGACCAATTGGTATATAAAATTGTTCTGGAAAGTTGCGTTTGGTATGAAATGGAGAATTGGTTATGTTAAAGAGTTTGGACAAACCAGTAATGTCCCCCCAGATGAAAGATTTTATCCTGGAGGAACTGGACCCGATGGGATTAGAGGTTACCCAGACAGGAGTGTAATACCTCCCTCAAGTGATGGTGGTAGAGCAGAATTAATCACTTCATCAGAAGTTACTATCCCAATATCTACTGACCAGATAATTGGTGTTCTGTTCTTTGATGCTGGAAATTCTTATAATTATTTTTCAGAATTGAATGTTCAGGGATTGAAAAAAGGTTCTGGAATTGGCATCAGGATAATGAGTCCTATGGGTTTGTTGGGTTTTGACTATGCTTATGGTTTTGATAGAGAAGAGAAAAATAAATGGCAGTTTCACTTTCAATTTGGTTCAACTTTTTAGTTGGTTAAAGTTTTTAGATAATCCTAACCTGGACAAGCCAGAACCAAACAGGAAATATTAATCAATAATAAAGCCAATAATTTCTAAATCCAAATTCCTAATGTCAAATAAAATGACAAAGCCTAAATGTCAAATCGTGCAAAAACAAAATCTCCGAAGACTAATCCTTTTATATTTGTTATTTGATATTTGATATTTGATATTTTATTAGAAATTAGAAATTTGGATTTAGAAAAGAATCTCAAGGCAGAATAAAAATTTCTTGCCAGTTCTCCGTCCCGAAATATCGGGACTACGAAGGGTGAACCAAAAATTACATGAATATTATTGATAAGATAATATCTTGAATATATTTTATTATATTTTTCCCAGGGTATCATATTTTAAAATAAAAAAATGAGTCCGCTATAAAAAGCCATGAAGGTGTTAAAATTCAGTTTTTATTCCATTTTTCCATTCCCAATTAAGCCCGTTCCTAACGATCCCCGAGATTCCCAATTAAATTGGGAACGGGGACAGGAATCGGGGATAAAACTGTGTACTTCTATGGCACTAATTTGCCTATAGCTAGTGGATTAGGTAGTCCGCAATTTTTGTAATATCACATTCAAAATTTGCGTTTATTCGCGTTCATTCGCGGTTAAGGACTTTTTATAGTAGACTCAAAAATAAAAAAGGAACAAAAAATGACAAAAAAAATTCTATGTTTAATTATTACAACCTTTACCTTATCGTTATTATATGCGTCTGATATTAAAATAGCATATTTAGATGTTGACCGTGTGTATAATGAATATCCTGCGAAACTTGAAGCTGAAGAGAAGTATAACTTAGAAGCTGAACAGTGGCAAAATGAATTAGAGGAAAAGGAACAAGAGATTAATAGTTTACAGGAAGAATACGATAATCTACCTCCAATTGTTACTGAAGAACGGAAGGAAGAAAAATTAGCACTTATTGAGAAAAAAGAAAGAGAATATTATCAATTTGTGAATGAAATTAGAAATCGTGCAGTTCAAAGACAGAATGAGTTGTTGCAACCAATAAGTGAAAAAATTGTACAGGCAATTAATGAAGTAGCAGAAGATAATAAGTACGATTTTGTATTAAACTCTCAGCAGGGTGAAGTTGTGCTGTATGCAAAAGATAAAGAGATGGATATAACTGATTTAGTTATAGAAAAATTAAAAGAAATTACTGAGTAAACAAGAAATAATACAGTTCTATAAAATGATATTTTAAGTAATTGAAATTGAAATTATTCCATAGCGCGGTAAACCCCGTTAAATAATTTACATTGTCCATTCTCCATAGCACTGCGAAGGATGAATTATATAATTTTTATCCTCTTCGGTTTGTTATATTTAACGGGGTAAACCGCAAAATAATAATTAATTTAACCGCGAATATACGCGAATTTATCCCGTTAGATATTCAGTTTTTATTTCTATCTCCACCCTTATAATAAAATTATCTAACGGGGTGGACACTAATTTTTTTCTCTTAATTAACGAAAATTGGCGTTAATTAGCGGTTGGCAGTAAATAGTTATAATTTCTTGCAAAAAAAACTCCGCCTAAGGCGGATCTGCCTCTGGCATGAAAAGACTTTATTTATAATACTATAAAATATAATGAAAAAATTTAAGCATTCTATCAGCTTAAAAGATGTTGAAAAAATTTCACAGGGAAAACTTATATCAGTTAATGATTCCTTATTTAATTCTGTTGCCACATTAGAGGATGCTGATAGTTCTTCCATTGCATTTTATCAAGATGTAAAATACATAAAAGCATTCAAAGAATCAAAAGCTGGGTTAATAATCATTCCTAAAGATGAAACTCTCTCAAAGATACCTGAAAGAAATTATATCTTATGTGAGAAACCTTTTATGTCTTTTCTGAGAATCGTCTCATTTCTCCTGGAAAAGGAAGACAAACTAATTAAAGGTAAATATATTCATCAAAGTGCAAACATCCATTCTTCTGTAAAATTACCTAATTATATTAAAATCTTACCAAATGTTGTTGTTGAAGAAGGAGTTATATTAGAAGAAAAAGTTGTAATTGAAGCAAATTCTGTTATTAAGAAAAATTCTATAATTGGAGAAGAATCACATATTTTTCCTAATGTAGTAATATATCCTGACACAATTATAGGCAAAAAAGTTCGGATTCATTCAGGATGTATAGTAGGTTGCGATGGTTTTGGTTATATATGGGATGGCACACAGCATAGAAAAATTCCTCAAATTGGTAATGTAATTATTGAAGATGATGTTGAAATTGGTGCAAATGTTACGATTGATAGGGCTACTCTCGGGAATACAATTATAAAGAAAGGTTCTAAAATTGACAATCTTGTGCAAATTGCTCATAATGTTAAAATTGGTAGAAATGTAATCATTTGTTCACAAGTTGGTATTGCAGGAAGTTCTGAGATTGGAGATAATTCTGTATTGGCTGGACAGGTTGGTATTACAGACCACATTAAAATTGGTAAAAAAGTAATGATTGCTGCTCAATCCGGTGTTGCAAAAGATGTTCCAGATGGTAAAATTTTATTTGGATATCCAGCAATTGATGCTCACAAGCAACGAAGAATTATCGCAGCAATGAAGGAATTACCAGAAATGAGAAGGTTTTATCACAAATTAATGAAAAAGGATAAAAATGATTCAAAATAGTGCAAACCAGCAGACAATAAAAGATTCTATCTCTTATACTGGAATTGGATTACATACAGGGAAACTATGCACAATAACTTTTAAACCAGCACCAGAGAATACTGGAATTATCTTTAAGCGTATAGATTTACCAGGAAAACCTAAAATTCCAGCTGACATAAAACATGTAGTTAGTCTTGAAAGGGGAACAAATATTGGTATCAAAAATGCTACCGTTGCCACAATAGAGCATGTTTTATCGGCAATCAAAGGTTTAGAAATTGATAATATTATTGTGGAAGTTGATGGTGAAGAAATTCCAGTTGCTGATGGAAGTGCAATAGAGTTTGTAAAAGCACTACGAAAATGTGAGATTATTGAACAAGATGCAGAACGAAAATATCTTGTAATCACCAAGCCAATGTCTTTTTCGGTTCCAGCACATAATGTTGATGTTGTAGTAGTGCCTTCTGAATCCCTTAAAATAACCTTTTTTATTGATTTTGAACATCCCAATCTGAAGCCCCAGTACACTTCTATGATTTCATTAAAAGATGAGTATGAAAAAGGATTTGCATCGGCACGGACATTTTGCTTCGTGAATGATATCAAAGAATTGAAAATGGCAGGTTTAATTAAAGGTGGGAATTTGAATAATGCTATTGTTATTGGTGATGAAAATATGTCTGATGCTGATTTGCAGGAGCTAAAAAAACTTTTTAAATACAAAGATGAATTAAAACTGAGTAAGGATAAATTATTGAATGAAGAACCATTGCGATACTATAATGAATTCGTAAGGCATAAGGTTGTTGATTTAATTGGTGATCTTGCATTGCTTGGTATACCATTAAAGGGTCATATACTTGCAGCGCGTTCAGGTCATAAAACAAATATAGAATTATTGAAGAAGATTAGGAAGCTATATGAAAATGAGATTCTTAAAGCAAAATACCAGAAAAAAACTGTTAAAGGTGTAGTTTTTGATAATGAAGCAATAAAGAGAATTTTACCACACCGTTACCCATTTTTGTTAGTTGATAAAATTACTGAATTTGTGCCCGGGGAGTCTATTGTTGGTATCAAAAATGTTACAATAAATGAGCCATTTTTTCAAGGACATTTTCCCGGACATCCTGTAATGCCAGGAGTACTAATTGTAGAAGCAATGGCACAAACTGGCGGAATATTCATTCTCAATGAGTATGAAAATCCCAGGGATTATATTACATATTTTGCTTCAATTGATAAAGTTAAATTCCGAAAATTAGTTGTTCCTGGTGATAAATTGGAATTCAGGATGAAATTTATAAAATCTAAAGTTGGTGTGAGTGTTATTGAAGGTAAGACTTATGTAGACGATGAATTAGTATGTGAGGGAATATTTAAAGCAAAACAGGTAAAAAAATGAAAGCCAGAATTCATCCAACTGCAATAGTTGATAAAAATGCTGACATTGATGATGATGTGGAGATAGGTCCATTTTCAATAATCGGTCCACAAGTAAAAATAGGTAAAAGTGTAAAAATCGCTTCAAATGTTATAATTGATGGAAGAACCACAATTGGAAAGAATTGTTTGATTTTCCATTCTGCTGTTATTGGGACTATTCCTCAAGACCTGAAATATGATGGAAAAAATTCTGAAGTAATTATTGGAAATGGAACAACAATTAGAGAATTCGCTACGATAAATCGGTCAACTAGTTTTGAGCGACCAACAAAGATTGGAAATAATTGTTTACTGATGAATTATGTTCATATTGCTCATGATTGTCAGTTAGGGGAAAATGTTATTTTAGCTAATAGTGTTAATCTTGCCGGTCATGTCACTATAGAAGAAAGAGCAACTATTGGAGGAATTACACCGATACATCAATTTGTAAAAATTGGATGCTATTCTTTTATAGGTGGTATGTCAAGAATTAATAAAGATGTTGCTCCTTATACGCGTGGTGCTGGAGTTCCTTTCAAAACAGTTGGTTTAAATTCTGTGGGCTTAGTGAGAAATAATTTTCCGGAAGGAACAAGAGCTCTTTTAAAGAAAGTGTATAAAATATTTTATAATTCTGACCTAAACACCACGCAGGCAGTGAATAAGATTAAGAAAGAGATTGAGATGATTAATGAAGTTAAGCATTTTGTTGATTTTGTAGAGAGTTCTGAGCGCGGAATTGCAAAGTAAAAAATTATGAAAAAATAAAAAAAACTTGACAGACAGAGAATTGACATCTCTTTTTTGTCATAACGGCATACTTAATGCCAAAAATGAAATAATAGGAGGATAAAAAATGAACAAGCAAGAATTAATTGGGAAGCTTGCAATGGAAATTGATATTCCCAAAAAAAAGGCAGGTGAAGCTATCAACACTATTTTTGATAGCATAAGATTGAGCCTTGAGAAAGAGGAAAAGGTTACTTTAGTAGGTTTTGGCAGTTTTAGTGTTGCACATCGGGCTGCACGAATGGGTATGAATCCTTTGACAAAAGAGAAGATAAACATTCCAGCTACCAAAGTACCTAAATTCAAAGCAGGTAAGAGATTGAAAGAAGCTGTGAAATAGTGGATGAATTTAAAGCAAGGGGTTTTTCCCCTTGCTTTTTTATTAAAAATTTTGGAGTTTATAATGAAATTTTCAGTTGAAAGAAATAAAATATTAAATAAAATCCAATTTATAAACAGTATTGTTCCTGTTCGTAATCCTTTACAAATTCTTACAAATATATGGCTTGAAGCTAATTCCGAGACAAATATTATAAGATTTGCTGCAACTGATCTGGAAGTATCTGCTGTTACAGAAGTAGAATGCCAGGTAAAAGAAAGTGGGAAAATTGCAGTTCCTGCAAAAAATATTACTGAGATAATTCGTTCCTTGCCAGAAAATGATATACATTTCTCAGTGCAAGATAAATTGTTAAAAATAAAATGCCTACATAGTGATTTTAGTCTTATTTATGCTGACCCTGAAGATTTTCCTGAAATTCCAGAAAGAGATTGGGAAAATAGTTTTATTATTAATGCAGAGTTGTTTTCAAGAATGGCTGAAAAAACCTCTTTTGCTGTCTCTGATCAAATTGGACGTCCTGCCTTCTCCGGTATTCTTTGGGAATTGGATAAGGAAGAGCAGATAATGGTTGCAACAGACGGAAAAAGATTAGCTAAATATGAAACAAAACTTTCATTAAATATTGAAAAAAATAATATTATTATGCCTATTAAAGGACTCAATCTTGTTAGTAGAATAATAAATGAAGAAGTTAAAGATTTAAGAATATTACCTGAAGAAAGTGCAATAAGTTTTCACTATGATTCATATAAAATATATTCTAGACTGATTGAGGCAGATTATCCAGATTATGATGCAGTTATTCCTTATGACAATTCAAAGATAGTAGAGATTGATATTGAACCATTTTTACAAGCTGTGCATCGTGTTTCACTGCTTGCCTCTGAAGATACTTTCAAGGTTGTTCTTAATTTTTCACCAAATCAGATAAAAATATCTTCTGAAGATATAGAGAAAGGTTCTGCTGAAGAGGTTTTAGATATTGATTGTAATGTTAATAGTTTTCAACTAGGTTTTAATTATAAATATCTGATAGAAATTTTAAATCTTATTGATACTGAAAAAGTGCAAATGAAGTTTGAGAATAGTTTAGACCCTGTATTGTTCTATAATACCGAATATCCTGAAAATGAAAAAAACCTATTTCTTCTTATGCCTTTACGTTTATCGGTTGATTAATTAGATTTTCAAAACGCTATACTATTATAAGCATTCATCAATTGATGAATGCTTTTTTTTATGTTGCACCAATTGCTTTTCTTTTAGCCATCCGCTTTGTTTTAATCTCAAATTTTCTTAATTGATTAAACTTTTGTGAATAAAGTGTATAAGGCAATTTTATCTTAAATCTGGAAAACTGATTATTATATTTTTTATACAAAATTTCAGAATTATTATATAAAAAGGAAATTAATTTCTGTTTTTGATTTGGGATTTTCAAATTAATAATATGTTTTTTATTAGATAAAAAGTTTATTATTGAATTTTCAATATTTGTAAAATTCTTTCCATACTTTGCAGAGATAAATACAGAATTTGGGAAATCCATCTTCAATTTTTTCTTCATAAAAAGGAATTCATTCCGGGGAAGTAAGTCTATCTTGTTATATACAAGGAGCATTTTTTTGTCTTGTGCTCCAATATCCCGAAGAGTAGAAAAAACAATTTCCATATATTCATATAGTTTTGGATGTGAAATATCAATTATATGTAATAGTAAGTCAGCATAAATTATTTCTTGTAATGTTGCATGAAAGGAAGCAACTAAATATGGTGGAAGTTCTTTAATAAATCCAATCGTATCTGAGATAACAATTTTATCCTTGGAAGTTAATCTTTTCCCCTTAGTTGTAGCATCTAAAGTAGAGAAAAGCTTATCAGCAATGTAATTGTTAGTAGATGTAAGCCTATTTAACACAGTAGTTTTTCCGGAATTGGTATAACCCACCAGTCCAACTGAGAATAGATTTTTTCGTTGTTTACGCTTGGTCGTAGCAATTTTTTCTATTTCTTTAAGTTTGGATTTAAGCAAAGAGATTCTATCATGGATCCTTCTGCGGTCAACTTCTAATTGTTTTTCACCAGGTCCACGAAAACCTATACCTCCTTCAATTCTTGAAAGATGTGTCCATCTTCTTTTTAGTCTGGAAAGACGATATTCAAGTTGTGCTAACTCCACCTGCAACTTGCTCTGCCTTGTATTTGCATGTTGAGCAAATATATCTAATATTAACTGAGTACGGTCAATGATTTTTAGGTTTGTAATTTTTGATAAATTTCTATCTTGTGAAGGTGTAAGATTACCATTGAAAATAATTACATTGGCTTGGTGATTTTTGGCATAAGTTGATAATGCTTTTGCTTTTCCTGAACCAATATAAAATGCAGGATGAGGGTGAGGTCTGATTTGCTTTTCAATTCCAACAATTTTTACATTTGCGGTTTCTGTTAGTAAAGATAATTCTTGTAGAGATTCTTCCACATCATAATTGGATTTATTCTCTGTTTGCAAACCAATTAAAATTGCTTTTTCGGTTTTTGTTTCAGTTGTGAAAATTGTTTACCTCTTGAGAATTTTTTTGCTATCGTAATATAAGCAACTTATGAAAACCTTTTGTTTGGTTTTCAACTACTAATTTGTAGAGATAAATTCCACCTGGAACTGGTCCACCTTTTTCATCAGTTCCGTCCCAGATAATTTGTTGATTTGGAGATTTGTTGATTTGGAGATTTGAAAAGGTTTTGATCTTTTGTCCTTTGATGTTATAAATTTTTATCTCGTGTAATTTGAGTAAATCTGTGTAATCTGGAGTTAGAAAAAAAATTGTAGTGGAGCAACTGAATGGATTGGGAAAATTTTGAAGTTGGACATCTTCGAAAAAAATATTATCATCAACAGAAGTTTGATAATCAGTTACAAAGTATCCTCCGGAATCTGTGCAACAAATCATAGCAGGACAATCAACCAATGGGAAAATTTCAATATCATTAATTTCCAAGCAAGGAAGCTCCTCATTTATTAAGCTTAAGTTTTGACTTCCTGAGTCCCAGATACCAATTCCTTCATATTGTTCAAATGGTTCTTCCCAAGCAACAAAGATGAAACTATTACAATCAAGTTCAACTGCAATCATAGAATCAGAATAGAACTCAACATCCCAATTAACACCAAAATTTTCTGATTTCCATAATCCTGAAGAATTTGAATGGTCAGGAAATATTCCATAAATAACACCTTCATCTGTAACAGTAAAATCTGATAAAGGCAAATATAATGATTCCTCCCAGCTATTACCGAAATCATTAGAAATGTGAATATGAGAATTAGCTGAAACCACGATATAGTTCTGATAACAAATCATAGAAGAACAATTCATCTCATTGAAATATGCGACTTCTGTCCAATTATAACCATCATTTGACTTTTGCAAACCATATTCATATCCTACATAATAAGTACTATTTTCAGAGTTGAATTCTAAAAAATTTGGTTCATATAACCATTGTTGAACTGTGAAATTATGAGAGATAAGGTCAAAGGTATAAATTCCATCAGACCAACTTCCGTTTCCCATAATCAAAAGTATATGGTTTTCATCTAACAAGAGCATTTTCCAAACGGGCAATCCGTATTCATACTTAATCCAACCTGCCCAATCATAAACCATTACACCGTCTGAAACACCAGCATAAGTATCACTGGATTCAATAAATAAATAATCATAGACCTCTTCACTGTCTGGTCCAAATGACTCCCAATAATATGATAATAAAGAAGCTGGTATAATAAGTAGCAATGAAACCAAAATAATTTTTTTCATCTTTTTCCACCTCACTTTAAATTTTTTTGTAATTTTATTTTAAAATTTGTCAAGAAAATTTGTCAAGAAAATAAAAGTTTGACTTAAAAAATGTAAGTGTAAATTTAGTGTAATAAGTTTTCATAAGGGAAGTGTGAATATGGATACAAGAGACGAAATTATTGAGATTCTGAAAAAGGAAGCAAGAGCAGTTCTGGAGATATCTGAAAAAGTTGATGAAAGTATAACCAGGGTAGTAGATTTAATATATAATTGTTCAGGAAAAATAGTAGTTACAGGAATAGGTAAAACAGGTATAATTGCTCGTAAGATTTCTGCTACTTTTGCAAGCACAGGAACACCCTCAATCTACCTCCATCCTGCTGAAGGAATTCACGGAGATCTTGGAATGGTGGACAGTGATGATGTTATTATTATAATTTCCAATAGTGGTGAAACATCCGAATTGATTGATATAATTCCTTATTTCAAAAAACACAATAACCCAATAATTTGCCTTACTGGTAATCCGGAATCTACTTTAGCAAAGGTTAGCGATGTGACCGTAAATATTGGGGTTCCCAAAGAGTATGAGCCTTTGGGAATGGTGCCAATGGCGAGTATCACCACAGCCTTGTCTATGGGAAATGCTCTTGCAACTGTAATTTTGCGGAAAAGGAATTTCAAAATAGAAGATTATGCTCTGTTCCATCCCGGCGGAACAATTGGCAAGATACTGCTCTTGCAGGTAAAAGATGTTATGCATTCAGGCGATGAAAATCCTATAATTCAGGAAAATCACAACTTAAAAGAAGCTATTTTAGTTATGACTTCAAAAGGGCTTGGGTGCGTAAGTATTATTGATAATCAAGGGAAATTGATTGGAATCATTACAGATGGTGATTTACGAAGAATTTTACAGAAATATGAAAATCCTTTGAAATCAAAGATAAATTCATTAATGACAAAAAATCCTAAATGTATTACCCCAATTACAATGGGAATCAACGCATTAAAATTGATGGAGAAATATGAAATAACTATGCTGCCTGTTGTTGATGAAAATTATTATCCTGTTGCTATGCTCCATATGCATGACCTTATAAAAGCAGGTATTGTTGAAAAGTAAAAAATATTTACAATAAAGAGCAATAATACAAAGCGC
>JACNFI010000392.1 GCA_014384665.1 Candidatus Cloacimonadota bacterium | reverse complement strand
TGCTAATTTACCATCTAAACCATCAGCTATTCCTACAACAAAAGTTAAAATTGATGCAGGAAGCAAATATCCAAAAAAGAATAAAGCAGTTACTGTATAGGCTAATATATTTACTATGATGGTTAGCTGATTGGGAGTAATACTGAAATTTGAAATAAAAGCTACTAATTTATTCTCTATTGGTTTATGAATATAATAAGCAAGAGCATCAGAGGGGTTTTTACTTGCATTCTCGACTATCATTTCCTTGGCTTTTCTCAAATCTTTTTCCGTATCAATATCTATCCACCAGGGCTTAATTTCTTTTCTCATCTTTGATGCGTAACTTTCAATCTGAGTGATATCAAAAGCTTGAGCATCTCTGTTCTTAGCAGCTTTAGCAATACCATCTGCAAGTTCGGTCTTGTCTTCTTTTACGGCCTCTTCAATATAATAAAATATTTTTGGTGAGCACAAGAAGATGCCGGCATCTATACAGTTTGATTCATCAATATCCTTGCCTATATCAGCAATCTGCCCTTCCTTCTCCAGTACTTTTGTATCTCCTTGTAGAGCTTTTCTTCTATCAATAGCTAAAACAACTGAACTTTTTGTATCATAATTTATAAGTTCTTTAAGAATACGCTCATCAAAAATATGGTCTGACATCAAGAGTACAAAATTTTCGTCTAACGATTCTTTAGCCTTTAAGACAGAAACCCCATTTCCTTTTGCCCATTCTTTATTTTCAATATAAGCTATCTTTACCCCGTACCTATTTCCATTGCCTAATTTCTCTTTTATTTTTTCTCCAAGATAGCCAATGACTATTACAAATTCATCAATGCCAGTTTGTTTTGCAGTTAAGATTACCCTTTCTATCAAAGATAAGCCCAAAAGTTTAATCAAAGGCTTAGGTTTATCTTTAGTAAGACTTTCGATTCTACTACCTTTACCAGCAGCGATTATTAAAGCTTTCATGTTTATCTCTCACGCTTTCCTTGTATAAACTCCTCCACCATCTCTCTTGCCTTCTCATCAGGGAATTGTTGTGGCGGATGTTTCATAGTGTATGCGGAGATTGAAGTAAGTGCACCTCCAACTTTCCTATCTAATGCTAACTTACAACACCGGATTGCATCTATTATACATCCAGCGGAATTAGGTGAATCCTCTACACTCAATCTCAATTCTAAATTCATCGGCACATCACCAAACATTCTGCCCTCCATTCTCAAGAAACAGATTTTATTGTCTTTCTGCCAGGGCACATAATCAGAGGGCCCTATATGGATATTATCGGAGTCCAATGGATTGGTTAAGATAGATTGAACCGCTTCTGTTTTGGATATCTTTTTTGATTTCAATCTTTTTCTGTCTAACATATTCAGAAAATCTGTATTTCCACCTGTATTAAGTTGATATGTTCTATCTAACTCAACTCCCCTATCTCTGAACAATTGTGTTAAGGTTCTGTGAGTGATAGTAGCCCCAATCTGTGATTTGACATCATCTCCTATTATTGGAAGATTTCTTTTCCTGAACTTTTCTGAAAATTCTTTATCCGAAGCAATAAATACAGGCATGCAGTTTATCAAAGCAACACCAGCTTCTAAACAGCAATTCGCATAATATCTTACTGCTTGTTCAGAGCCAACTGGAAGGTAATTTAAAGCAATTTCAGCCCCGCTCTGCTTTAGAACATCTACTATATCCACCTCTTTCTCATCTGAAATCACAAAGGTTTGATCTTCTGGGTACTCCTTCATATGTGAAGCAATACCATCCAAAACCTTACCCATAACTACTTTGATCTCCATTTTTGGGATATCCTTACAATATATTTTTGTACAGTTTGGTTTTGCAAAAATAGCCTTACTTACATCTTTACTTACCTTCCTTTTATCTATATCAATACCAGCTACGACTTCTATATCATTTGGCCTATAACCTCCAATCTCCCAGTGCATTAATCCAATTACATCTTCTGGGCTTTTGTCATTGTAATAATGGATTCCTTGAACAAGAGAACTTGTACAATTCCCTATTCCAATAATTGCTATTCTTATACTCTTCATTTCATATTCCTCCATACATTAAGTTATAATAATTACATTTGAAATTTAAATTTTTCCTTAAGGTAAAAGGTAATTCAAAATTTCGTCTAACAGATCTATAAACGTGTCTGCGTTTACTTCTTTTATTTGTAGTATATAAACACTATAAATTTATTGTTAAAATCTTATTATAATGAAATTTCTGTCAAGTATAGTATAATACAAATATTCAAAAACTAATGGATTCTAAAAATTCTCAAGAGTACTTTATTCACAGCTTATCTTTATGGATTCAGTACATGATTTGCTTGATGTATACATTTTTTATGTGGATTCGCTGGATTAACAAAATCCGGTCGTCCATATTGTTCAATAGTAAAATTGGGTAATAACTTTGCTGATTCAAGTTCACCATAATTTATTTTACCCTTCATAAATAGAATCATTATTACATTAAAGCCATGCCCAACTGCTCTCAGAACTAAACCCAAAGCAGCTGTGGTCTTGCCTTTTCCGTTGCCTGTGTATATTTGAATCATCT
>JACNFI010000391.1 GCA_014384665.1 Candidatus Cloacimonadota bacterium | reverse complement strand
TTTCTGACCCTTTTTTATAAGATTTATATCTTTATCAGAAATGCAAACCTTTATTTTTAACTCATTTATATTAACGAGTTTCAGTATTGCTCCACCCATCATAGGTGTAAATTCTTCACCAGCTTTCTTTAATTTTGCTGTGATTATTCCAGAAAAAGGTGCTCTTATCTCAGTATTGCTTTTCATAAATTCATATCCAGCTTTAGCGGCTTTATACCCTGCTTCTACCTGGTCAAATGCTTGGTCGCTGATACTTCCTTTTTCTTTCAGGACTTTCATTCTTTCATAATCTTTTTCAGCGGAGATAAATTGTGCTTCTGCCTGCTTTAGTTGTGCATCATCCATAAGCAACAACAAGTCACCTTCATTTACAATATCACCTTCTTCTACCAAGATGTCTTTAATTCTCAATGCCATCCCGGAGCCAATATATGCTTCCTGAACTGCTTGTAGTTGACCGGTAAAAAGTAGCAATTCTTCAATGCTTTTTTGCTCTGCCAAGGCGACTTTTACATAGTTTTTGCCTGTGAACTCAACATCAGATTTTGGTTCTTGTTTCTTTGAACATGCAACAAATATAATCAAAGCAACAATTATAATGCTGATAAGTTTCAATGTTATTTTCTTCATTTTTTCTCCTAATTTGCCACAGAGTCGCAGAGACACAGAGATAATTTATATATTTAATTTTTCCTCTGTGACCTCTGTGTCTCCGTGGCTTTAGTCTTCATTTTTTTATAAATTTATACAGCTCATATTTTGCCAGAATATAATCATAATAAGCAACCGCCAAGTTCATCTCACCTGCAAAGAGCATAACTTCTGCGTCTAAAAGTTCAGTATTGGTAACCATATTTTGCTTATAGAAATCATTGATGATTTTATGATTCTCTTTTGAATTCTCCAGAGCCAACTTGCTGCCATTGACTTTTTTTGCATTAGTTATAATATTATAGAAACTATTTTCTGCACCCATCAGGATTTTCTCTTTTGCGTCTTCAAGTTGAAGTTTGGTTTTTTTGAATTCATATTTACTTTTTTTCAAATTTGTGAAATTCGCTCCACTTTGGAAAATCGGGAATGATGCAATTGCAGCAACATTCCATTTGGTTATTCCATCAAAATCAAGTTTATCATCGCTTTCAAACTGCCTTGAATACTGCAAATTTAATGAAGGAAGAAAATTCCCTTTTGCTATTTGATACCCTTTTTTTGCAATTTTTTCTGTTATTGCTAAATTTTTCAAATCAGGATTGTAATTTTCAGTTTGAGAAAGAATCTGTTGCAGTTCTCTATCTTTTTCATTTTCAGAAAATCTTGAATATTTTTTAATCTCAATATCATATTCTGAAAGGAAAATATTTTCTGGTAATGGAATATTTTCACTCGTATCAAAACCAAGTAGATTTTTCCAGACAGTTTTTAGAACAGCAATACTATTCTTTATTTCTTCCAATGTGATTTTGTCATTTTCAACTTTAACTTTCCATTGTAAAATATCAGATTTTTTTGCTATTCCCACATCAAATTTTTCTGTAACCTTTTCCAATTGTACCTGACTTGATACCAAACTTTTCTCTGAAATTTCTAATACATCATTCATTTTCAGAAGGTTGAAATATACTTCGGCAACTTGATAATCCAGATTATCGCCTTTGCTCTGAAGATTCAAATCTGCTTGTTTTTTTGATAAATTTGCAATTTGATAGCCAAGAAATATTTTGCCGCCATTGAAGATTGGTTGTTGGATTGTTAACTTTGTGGTATAGGTAGTTTTGAATATTCCATCAGGATACATTGATGAAGATGACATTGGAAGGAAACCAATAATATTTGAGGGATTATTTATATCAAAGACAGGTATATCTATTGTTTGAATAGCCTGATTGTAGGTATCATTGTCTATTCTCACAATACTTTCATCAAGAGAAAATTTCGGCAGAAAGTTTGTGAATGCATTATATTTATTCCAGTTTGCCTGCTCAACATTTGCCTTTTGACTGAGAAAATTTTTATTGTTTTGTCTGGCAATTTTCTGGGCATCTTCAAGATTTATTGCATACAAAAAAGAGGTAACAAAAATAGATAAAATCATCAAAATTATTTTTCTCATTCTGCGTCTCCTTCTTTCTCTTGATAAAAAAATGACTCGTCGGTTTCTTCAATTTTTTTGATTAATTCTTCTAATCTTTTTTTTACAATTGGGCGTATATCATTTCCAAAATCAAGTATAAATTGACGGTTGAATCCAATATTTTTCTTTTCTGCATCTGACTTTACTTTAAGAAATGCTTTGCTCTGCTTCTCTATGAATTCCAGGTTTTCTCTTAAAATTTTCAATGCACTTTGTTTGGATGTTCCTGTTATAAAAGCAATTCCCAGTATGGCGGGATTCACAGGAATTTTTCGGGAAGTCAATGCCTCTTCAACATTTTGCTTTAGCGCTCTTTTTCCTTTTTCTGTTAACGAATAAATTGTACTTGGTGGCATATTTCCATGCTGCTCTTTTTTCCCGGTAATTTTCTCTTCTTTTTCTAATTTGTTAAGCGTACTGTAAATTGATGGTTGCTTAATAATTCCCCATTTATCAAGCCCTCTTTCTTGAATTATGTTTTTTAATTGATAGCCGTAAGCAGGTCCCTCATTAAGCAAACCTAAAACTATTAATTCATTTTTATTCATACGCATACCTCTCAAAACTTAATTAGTTGGAAATAAACTATTCAATAATTTAATAGTAAAGTTTTAGATGTCAAGTTTTTCATACTTTTTTCCAAAATTTTTATAAAAAATTTGACAGGAAAAAAATAATTTTATTAATTATGAATAATAATTTGGGAGAGAAAAAAATGTTGAGCAATGCGAAATCCCTGCCCGACAGATGGCAGGCGGGCCAATACTTATCGGGGAAAAAGATTTATGTTACAATATTTATTCTATTTTTATTTTCACAATTAGCTGGAGATCCAGTACCACCTCCCTCGGTAATTAGTGAAATTTATTTTGAAGGGAATAACTGGACGATTGAGTTGGCATATGCTGTGGAATGGACAGAACCTCTTTTTTTGGATGAGTGCACTCTTATTTCTTCCGCAGGAGAAACCACTTTTAATGAAGGCACTGTTTTATTTCCTGATAGTATACTTCTAATTACGGAAGATGACATTTCAACCCCTTTATTCATTGATAAAAATGGTGACTTTATAATGATTACGGGAAGTTTTGTTGATGATATCATTTCTTTTGGAACTTATCCTGGATCTTATGTCAATGCACCTAATGAAGGTCAATCACTTGCAAGAGGAACTTTGGAATATTATTGGTATGATTGGCAAGGGTTTCCCACTTGGATTATAATATACATACTTGCAAAAGATAATATTCCTTCTTTAGGAAGTAACATTTTTTCAGTTAATACCCGAGGAACTTTTTGCGGATATGTCTATGATTTACAAGGTAATCCCATTCAAGGTGCGATAATTAATTACTTCTCTTGTCCTAATGAAGAGGAATTCATTATTGAAACTTCAGAAAACGGTTATTTTGAGAATACAAACATGTATGGAATGAATTATGATGTAACAATTTATGTAGATGATATTGCGATGCTGGATACTTTAATCACCATTGAACCTGATTCTACAACCTATTGTGAATTCTATATTAATTTAACATCAGTGGATGAAGAAATAAAAAAATGGAATCAGATTAATTTGAGCAATTATCCAAATCCATTCATTGAATCAACAAGGATTTCTTTTTCTGCCACGGATTTACACGGATTTACACAGATAAATATTTATAACATAAGAGGACAGCTTGTAAAGGCACTAATGCCAATGACAAATGACCAATGCCCAATGACTAAAGTTGTGTGGGATGGAACAAACCAAGAAGGTGTTTTACAACCACCTGGATTCTATTTTTATTCATTTGAAGTTGACGGCAAAAAAATCAAAACTAATAAGATGATTATGGTTAGATGAGATTTTCTTCTGTTTCGCTTATAATCTTATTTTTCAGCATTGAGATTTACTGTCATTCTTTAGAATTTATCCGAGAAGATGTTGCCTTTACTATTCAAGATTCATTTTTTTATGTAGATGGTATTTATTATATCTGCAATGTATCAGACAAGCCTGTAAACAATATGCTATATTATCCCTTTCCAGAAGATAGTTTATATGGTGAGGTTGATTCAGTTTTAATATATAATTTAATTGATAGTATCCCTGAAGAAATAATCAAGAGAAAAACAACAGGGTTTTTTTTCAATGTGAGCCTTGAACCTTTCAGGGTTGGCAAATATAGAATCTTTTACAAACAAAAGCTTTACGGCAATAAGGCTGAATACATATTAACAACGGTCAAATATTGGAGAAAACCATTACAAATCGCCAATTTTCAGCTTGGAACTTCAAATAACATAGAAATAGATTCGCTTTCTTATAAACCTGATTCCAGTTATGTGGGTCAAAATAAAAGAAAATATTTCTGGTATAGATCTAATTTTATGCCTGATAGAAATTTTATCATATTATTTGACAGGAAATGAATAATACAATAAAAAATGAAATATAATAAATAATAACCTGGAGGAAATAAAATGGAAGAAAAAGAAGCTAAGGTCTTTAAGTTTAGAGACATCTTTAAGGCATGGAATCATAGTTGGAGATTTCATCGTCTATTCATCTCAGCAATTGCATTAATCATTTCTGCTCTTATTGCATTTTTCCTTTTTAGAGTACCTTTCTTTAAAATGAATATTCTTACAGTAAGTGATATTGCTGTATTTTCATTATTCACCTTTAGAAACATACTTGCTATCGTTCTTATAGCATTCATATTTTTCATAGCAAGGATGTGTATTGCTTTTTCAATCCGTAGAGAAGCAGTAGATGATGAAATATTTGTCGGGTGGAAAGATATTGGTAAGTTTTTATGTAAGCATTTCAAAACCTTTATCTTTTATGTATTAGGCTGGATATTAATTTTTGTTCTTCTTGCTCTTGGGCAGTTGTTCTTTTATGCTATTGGAGCAATTCCTTATGTAGGTTCGCTCTGGCTTTCTATAATGTATCTTATTCCATTAGGAATTTCAGTATTCTTTATACTTACTCTTGTGGTTTTATTATTTGCAGACTGTTTTGGCTCAGTTATAATTGGTGTTGAGCAAAAGTCAGCGATGGATACAATCATATCTATGTTTCATTTAGTTAAAGATAAAGGGATTTACATAATTGTAACCCATTTTATCTCTGCAATTGTTGGTGCAATTGCATTTGCATTTGTATTAGCAGTTCTTCACGGCTCCATTTTAGTAACTAGCTGGGGTGCGAAAATAGTTATGGGTGGTGAGTTTACAAAGATTACGCTTCCACCATTTTTTAACTTCCTGAGTTTTATCTTTAAAGGGCTTGCATTTGAAACTCCTGTTGGTGGATATTATTTTATACCAGGATTTATAATTGGTATATGCTTAATAGTTGTAGCCAGTGTAGGTTTTTCATATTCCTTTACCTATATGAGCGCTGCTGATACTTTTATTTACCTCTCATCTCAGGAGAAATTCTATCCAAAGAAAGAGGAAGAGGAAAAAATAGAAGAGGAAGAAAAAGAGGAAGAGCCTGAAAAAGTAGAGGAAAAAGAAGAAAAGCCGGAAGAGAAAAAAGAGACTGAAAAGAAGGAAGAAAAAGAGGAAAAAGAATAGGTAAATTATCCTGTTTTTGCAGAATAGAATCGAAATATATAAGCATAGAAATATAATGTGCTTGGTTCTGCTGGGAAAGCGTAAAAATTTAACCTTAAAAACTTAACACAAGTTCTTAACATTTGTCAAGTTTAAGTAAAGGAAAAGTAGGTATGCCTGTTATAGCGAGATTTTATGGAATTATAATTAAGATGTATTTTAATAATCACTTTCCTCCACATTTTCATGCTGTATATGGTGAATATATTGGTGTTTTTGATATAAACTCTATTGAGATGATAGAAGGAGATTTACCACCCCGAGCTATTAAATTAGTAAGAGAATGGGCAGAAAAATATAAAGATGAGCTATTAAAAATATGGAATGAACAAGAATTTAAAAAATTACCAGATTTGAAATAGAAGGTACTATAATGCATCCCAGAATAAAATCCGTTAAGGCATTAGATAATTATTTATTACTTATTACCTTTGATAATAATGTTATAAAAAAATACAATTGTAAGGAGAAGTTCAAGGACCCTCTGTTTAGTATTTTAAAGAACAAAGTTTTTTTTAAATCTATAAAAGTTGACCCCGGAGGATATGGAGTAAGCTGGAACGATGAGTTGGATTTAAGTGAATATGAATTATGGACCAGAGGACAAGCCACTTAAACTTCAATAAATATTTCAGTGCCAAGCAAAAGTATAAGGTATGACTGATTATGGAGTAAATATGACTTAGCTAATTAAAAGCAAAATAATTAAGATCTTAGCACCTTTTACTGGTTCTGCTTAGAAAATCACTAATTTTTAAGACCAACAGATCGAGTAAGAAGGCTGCGTCCCTTGTGGGCGCACTTTCTTATGTCTTGTTGGTCGGGTATGGTGATACCTCTAAGCAGGATGTAATTGGAAGTTGCGTCCTTTTTTTAACAAAATTATGTAAATTAAATACATTAAAAAGCAAAGGTAGGATAAAATGAACTCTAAATTAAAAAAACCAAAAAGTTTAAATGATTATGTGAAAGATAATGTGAAAAATGAAACTGGTTCTATACACAATGGAAAACAAGAAATTGTCATATCAGGGAATAAAAATTTGATGATTAATGATTATGAAGAAGCTAAGAAAAACATGGGATTTATTAGAAAGAAAATGTTAACAAATGAGCAAAATAGAACTCTTTTAGAAGCTGCAAAAACTGAATATAAAAAAAAGTTAGAAATCTGGGAACATCGCGTTGAAGCAGGAGGAACATTGGCAAAAAAAAAAATTGATACTGCTCTAAAAGCTGAACTTACAAAAATTGACAAGGAACATATAGAACATCTAGCAGAACTTGGGGTTGGGAACTTAGAAAAAAGGAACCGGTTACTATTAAAACTAGCAAAAATTACTACTGAAATATTTAATGAGATAAATAATGCTGATATTGCTGATTTCCTAAAAAAAGACCTTGTTAAACGCCTTCTAGATGACCGTCTGAAATTGGCAGATGAAATAAGCGAAACAAGTTAATTTACATTTTCTTTATAATATCTACAGAAAAGATTATTTCAGCATCAATGAAATTTATATCAAAAATTAGTCCAATCATATTATTTGTTCTATTTTTGTTACTTTCAACAGCATCTATATTTTCTGGAATATATAAAATAAGGGTCTATTTTCCGGCAATATTAGTTGCAGGATATGGAATATTATTGTTGCTACAACAAAAAAGTAAAGCATTATCGTATCATGAAAAAGATTCTCCTTATTTCTTGGGTTTTACTTTAACCTTAATAGCATTATTAAGGACTTTTATAGAATGTAGTTCTGTTTCTGTTACTTCTACAATTATTTTTGAAGGAATCGGTATTGCATTATCAACAACTATTGCAGGTTTGATTTTTAGATATATAATAATTATATCTGATATTCGAGAAAGGAGAGAAAAGGAATTATTGAATATTTTAGCAGAACAGCAGGAAAAGACTATAATCAGCTACACTAACGCCCAAGCAGGGCTTTTAGATTTAATAACCTCATTTCATGAACATCACCAAAAAATAATTGAGGAAGAATTAGAACATCACGATAAATTCATTACTACAATTGATAATATGGGAATGGAACTTAATAAGACATACAGTAATTTAGCACAAGATACAGAAAAGAATGCAAAATTGTTAAAAGATCAATTTGATTTTATGACACAATCACTAAACAAATTAGTAAACAACATCTCTGAAAGTGATGAAAAATTTAAGAATGCGCAAAGTGCTTTCATCAATAATATTGAAAATTATAATGAACAACTTACATCGATTGATTTAAAAACATCTATAGAAACCGTGCAAAATTCTTTCGGAGACATCAGTACTAAACTCCAAAGTTTATTTAATAAGATTGATGAAAACTTGAAAGACTTTGGTGAAAATTTAAATAATCAATCAAATAATATTGATGAGAGTATAACTAATTCTATATTAAGCGCTAACAAAAGGTTTCAAAATATTATTCAAAATTTTAATACAACTCTTGAATCAGTAAATACTAGCATCAGCTCAAATTTCACTGAATTTAATAAAGCAGTTCAGGGCTTGTCAGAACAAACCGAATCTTTTGGCAATGTTTTAAAAAATGCTAAAGATAACATAAGTTCTTCAACTAGTGAAATATTAAGGGACATGAAAAAGGGTATTGAGAAAATCAGTAATGATTTGAAAATAATTGATTTATTGCTAACAGATTTTACTGATACAGTTAAAAAACATATTAAAGAATTTGGCAAAATATCAAAATAGTATTAAATGAAATCAAAAGTTTTTGAGTTTTCACTTGCTGAAATATCGTTTATCTTACTTTTCTTTCTACTGATTATAGTTATTTCAAATCAAGATTCAAAAGCTTACAATCCAAACGATATTAGAGATTCGTTAAAAACTTGCTTAGCTAAAATTGATTCTTTAAAGGGATTAAAATCACGTTTATGGCCATCTAGCAAAGAATTTTTATTTAAGGTTAACATAGTTGATTATAACCAATTTATTATAGATGGTGAATTATACGCTTCTATTACATATTTACGGAAAAGATATGATAATGAGATAAAAAAATCAAAAGAAGAAGAATTTGTATATAAAATTAAATATTCATTTGATCCATCATTATCAAGTAAAGATTTAAATAATTCGCTAAGATTATTAAGGCAGTATTTTCGACTTTTTGAATAAAATGGTTGAAATCCAATCCAAAAGATGTAAAGAATTATATTCAGAAATTGTTCAATCACTTTCTAGAATTAAATTCAAGATAATTATTGATAAATTAACTGCCTTAAGTTTCATACATTTAGGTTTACCTTCTGAAGTATTGAGATACTATTATTATTATAAAGAAAAGAAAAAAATTAATGATATTGGCTTAGCTATTGCTTTAATGAGAATAGATTCCTTAAGAAAATTAAATGACTCAAAATGGAAGTATAAAGTAATAATGAAAAAAAATCCTTTTAAATGTTTGTATCTTAAATATATAAAATCACCCAGAATTTATAATTCATTGAAGAATACTATCTTAAAAAAGTCTGAGGAATTAAAGGATAAATGTATACAAGAAAAAATTAGGAGAGATAAAAATATTGCCATAATTGAAAAAAGAGTAGATAATTTTAAAATTAAAACGATGATTAATTCGATAAAATCCATAAACAATAAGATTTATGAATTGGCAGAAATTAATCCTAATAGAGCTTTTCAACTTTCAAAAATAGTAAATGAGAATCTTTTAGAAATTGAGAAGATATTTCTCAAGGAAGATGCACAGAATCAAGAAATTATACTATAATTTTTAATTAATCTCAATAATTCATAAAACTAAAGCGTCACAAATCTGTGACGCTTTTTTAATAAATTGCAAATATAATATTACTCAGCAATCCTTTCAATCAAATCCACTACACGGCAGGAATAGCCCCACTCATTATCATACCAGGAAACAACTTTAACAAAATTTCCATCCATAACCTTTGTTAAACTTGAATCAAAAATACTTGAATAAGAATTGCCAATAATATCAGTTGACACTAATGGCTCTTCAGAATATTGTAAAATACCTTTTAAATCATTTTCAGCAGTTTTTTTCATCGCAATATTAATTTCATCTGCAGAAGTTGATTTATTAACAACGCACAAAAAGTCAACAATAGAGCCATTCACAACAGGAACACGCATTGCCATCCCATCTAATTTGCCATCTAATTCCGGAATAACTTTTCCTGTAGCTTTGGCTGCTCCTGTAGTTGTTGGTATAATATTCATTGCTGCAGAACGAGCTCTTCGTAAATCTTTATGTGGTGCATCCAAAAGTCTTTGGTCACTTGTATAGGCGTGGATTGTAGTCATAAGTCCATATTTGATGCCAAAATTATCATTCAACACCTTTACGAGAGGAGCCAGGCAATTAGTGGTGCAAGAAGCATTGGATACAATTTTATGTTCAGGTTTCAGCATATAATCATTTACACCTAAAACAATTGTTGCATCAATCTCATCTTTTGCAGGGACTGTTAATAAGACCTTTTTTGCACCTGCTTCAAGATGCTTTGCAATCTGTGCTCTTTTACGAAATACACCTGTAGCTTCAATAACTACATCAATGTTCAGTTCTTTCCAGGGAAGGTTTGCAGGGTCTCTTATTGCAAAAACTTTGATTTCTTTTCCATTGACTATTAAGGCATTTTCTTTGGCTTCAACTGAACCTTTGAACTGACCATGCGTGGAATCATATTTTAGTAATTGTGCTAAAGTTTTTGCGTCTGTAATATCATTTACAGCAACTACATTAATATTATCTCTTTCTTGCATAACGCGAAAGACCAATCTTCCAATTCTTCCAAATCCATTGATTGCTATATTAATCATAATTTATCTCCTTTGATTTTTTTGCAATTTAGTTAGTTATATCATATTTCAATGTCAAGAAAATCATTTTAAGTTTAAAAAAAAATATGATTATTCAATTAAATCAGGTTTTACTTTTATTTTGTAATGCAAGTGTCCTCACTTGCAATATTCACAATCGGGATCCCGATATTATCGGGATGTTACAAGAAGCCAAGAAATAAAATACGAATGTTATAACCTATGCTGAACTAATTGAATAATCATAAAAAAAAATAATTTGACAGGATATTTCAATTTTCTGAAATAAAAGATATGAAGAATTGTTTCAAAATTTTTGTTTTTTTGTCGCTTTTGCTTGCTTTTGGAAATCTCTTTTCCTTTCAACCGCCTATTCTGTTGAATGTAAATGAACATCTTTCTGATAGTTCTCTTGTTATAAAATATAAAATTGAAAATTTTCAGAATGGAGTTGAAGCTAAAATAAATATCCTCCAAAAAAATACGAAAGAAATTCCTGCACTAAATGAGCAGAAAATCATCGGTGATTATGGAAAGATAGAAGAAAAAGAGAATTACCAATTTGAAATCCTGATAAACCTTTTGCCTGACAACTTTAATTTTCAAGAATATACAGCATTTCCTAAAATCATCTTTCAAGATAGAATCTATTACGAAATGGAGAAAATTGAGAAAGGCAAATACAGTTTTTATCAAGATGATGAGAAAAAAGTTTTTGAAGCCGCAAAAGATTTTTACATAAGCAAATTTGAAGTTTCAAATGAACAGTTTGTTGCATTTATCAATACTGATGGATACGAAATTAAAGAATATTGGCTTGTAAAAAAAGGAGTAATGGCAAATCCGGAAGTGGGCTGGAATTTTCAGGGAATATTCAATATGAGTGCTCCGATGGATTGGAATTTAAACGATTCACCTTACTGGAAATCTGCTCCTTCTAATTTTGTTTATGGGCCTGTTACAAATCTCAGATGGTTTGAAGCAAACGCTTTTTGCAATTGGATGGGCAGTTCACTGCCAGATCTGAATGATATTTCAATCTGTTTTTCGTTTGATTCAGTTGAGAATGATTCCACATACAATCCTGCTTGCTTAGATATAGATAAGAATGGTGAATTCCCTTTGCACTTTATTAGAAGTAATGTTTCCGAATGGCTAATCTTAAGTGTTGATTCTAATGCTCCGCCTTGTGGACCCGGCTGCCGTGAAATGTTCTATTTAATGAATAATTCCAACACACCTTATGAATTTCCTGATAAAGGTGTCTCTTGTCCCTTATATCGTAATGTAATTCTTGGTTTCAGATATAAAATACTTTGCTTCTAAACAAACTAACATAAAAAATATACATTAATTTAAGTTATACAGAGCAGGATTTGACAATAATTATATGAAATACTCATATCAATATTTCGGCACAAAGGAGAATGAAAATTGTTGAATTAGTTGAATTGGTTGAATTGGTTGAATTGGTTAATTAAGTAGGATGTTTGATTTTAATAAATAAAATACTGTTATTGATAGTTCGTGTTTACCCCGTGAAATAAAAGCGTATAGAAATGATAAGCACTTATAATAACATAATATTTCACGGGGTGAAGTTCGTGCTTGCCCCGTTAGATATTCTTGCTAGTATATCATTCTGAAAATAATAGGACATTTAAATTGTCATTCTGAATCCCCGATTGTTATCGGGGACGAAGAATCTCTTGAATGCTTGAGATTCTTCACTTCGTTCAGAATGACATCTGTAGATTAAGTTTGCATACTTAATTTAAGAATGCAACACTAGTTAGATACTTCCTACTCTAATATGGTGCTATCTAACGGGGTAAATTCGTGGCTAAAAAAAGAGATTTACATATGAAACACTCATGCCGATATATCGGCACAAAGGAGCATGAAAATTATATACAGAGTTTGAAACAGAGAATAATTAAACAAGAAATAGAAATTATCTCTGTGTTCTCTGTGCCTCTGTGGCAAGGTATTT
>JACNFI010000390.1 GCA_014384665.1 Candidatus Cloacimonadota bacterium | reverse complement strand
TTTACGAATTGTTATTTTTGATTGTCAAGAGAATAAGTTTTTTTGATCACAAAATTAGATTGAGAATTCCGCCTACCACAACTGTCGAAAGCAGAATAATTACAGCTTCTCTAAAGAAAAGATCATTAAAAAAGTATCAATTAAAACTGACAATGAGACGAATCAATAAACAGCATTTACCTTGGGGCACTAATGGTACTGGCAATGGGAGCCGGTATGGCTTTGACTATCTCAATAATTGGAATTGTTACAATACTACTGAAAAAAGGTACGCTTGGAATTTTTGCTTCGCAGAGCGAACTTCAATGGAAATTAACAAAGGCAATTCAGATTTTCGGCGATTCAGCAATCGTTTTAATTGGAGCGTTGCTCTTTTTCTCTAATATATAATGTTACTATCCTTAAATATTATTTTGTTATTACAATAGTATTACCTTATTAGAACAATTTTCTTGGTTTTGGAAACGAAATCATTAGATACAAGACGGTAGAAATAGATGCCAGTTGGCAACTTATTCCCATTATTATCAGTTCCATTCCATATTACATCTTTAAGTTTGGAGTTAGAAATTCGGGGTTCAAGATTCCTTACTAATTTTCCTTTTGTATTATAAATTTTTATCTTTGCGTTCTCGGTGGGTTTTGTGTTGATAAACGATATTGTGGTTGAGCCACTAAATGGATTTGGTTTATTTTGATAAAGTTGTATCCCATCTATTAATTGAAAATCATCATCAACAGTTACTCCAGAGGTCACTGTAACATCCCATAATGTGCTATCTGCTAATTCACCATCTGACACTAATGCCTTAACCACAAAATTGCCGGTGTCTGAAAAGGTATAAGTAAATTCATTGCTACTTTCGCCTTGCTGTGTATCATCAAGAAACCAATAATAATATAGAGAATCATCATCAGGATCTTCAGCTGTTATGCTAAATAATTGCTCAGTATTTTGTGCAATCGAAAATGCTGTTTCCTCCGGGAAAAAATATGTTATTACAGGAGCATGGTTAGAAATAAATTCATCAGCTCCAATATCAGGATTTGTCTCATCACGAGGATCGTAATCAAAATCAGTTGTTATTCCCGTAATTGGAATTCCTGCTCCAATGCAAGGGCTGTTGGAATTCAAATGAAGATCAGGGAAGCTCAAATCAGGATCGCCTGTAATAGAATTAACATCTCTTGGAACATATCCAGATGCATTTTGTAAATCTGCAAGAGTGTTGTAATAACTACTACCAATACATCCAACATAACGATTATCATTCGGGTCATCAGAATTAACACTCAAGAAATTATAATCGCTCTCAGCAAATGATGTTACAGTCTTCAAATAAAGCGCACAGTGGTCATTTCCACCAACATTTCCAGTTCGCTCATTAATCAGGATATTATCTTTAAGAATGTTATCGCTCGCATCTTTATAAATTTTTATACAGTAAAAGTCAGGATATTCTCTATTACATACACCTCCCATATACAGAGTGTTGTAATAGATTTGGTTATTTGTATTATCGCCACTTGAAAGATAAATACAATAACTGGTATTAGCGGTAAGTCCGGGAACAAGATGGATAATATTATTATAGACCAGATTATCGTGTGAGTCGGATGTAATAAATATACCCCGACAACCTGAATTTGCACTATGTTTCAAATCGTGAATATAATTATTATGGATTTTTGTAGTTCCGCTGCAGCTTGATGAGCCAGCCCTTATTCCGTAAACAGAACTTCTTGCTTCATCAAAAGTTTGATATACTTCATTTTTTTCTACATTACAATCTGCAATATCTGTAAAGATGAAGATACCATATTTTTGGAAATCGTGAACATCATTATTTATAATGTCGAAGTTGGACAGCTGAATGCCAGGATCTCCATCCATATAAACGCCATAAGTAGAACCACCAATAACTTCGCAATTAGAAAGTGTGAAAGAATCCATGCCAACTAAAGGTGAAGTAATACCATAAGTTGAACAATATACAGGAGTGGACCAACCCGTATTAGTCGCTACACTTATACTGTTTATTATCAGATTTTCCAATGTGATGTTGTCTGAACCGTTTGCTAACCAGAAAACAAACATATCATCGTCATTATTACGATAGCCGTTTATCGTCATATTTCTGCTGCCATTTTCAGAATTATAAGCAGTTCCATTAAAAGTAATATAATCCGAATTGTGAATTTTTAATCCGCAACTATAATCCCCAGTTATGGTTATGTTAATTTCTACTGTTGCCCCAACATCGGGTTGGAATATAACAGGATTTGATTCGGTTGCTGTAACATCTAGAATAGTTAGATTGTCATTTTCAGTGTAAATTCCATCGCGAATCAGGAAAGTTACACCGCCGGTTCCCACACCTTGAGAATTCAGATCATTGATAGCAGACTCAATTGTAATATAATCAGGAGTAGTTCCCCCAATATACTTAATTCCAGTAAGCTGTGCAAATGATATGGAAGGTAATAACATCAAAAGGCACAGCAAAGTTAATCCGATAGATACTTTTAGTTTTTGCATCTTTTCCTCCGCAGATTTTTTCAATTTATTACTTTGTATTTCATTCTAAATTTTTAAGTCAATTTATTTCTCTCTTAACAGAAATTGAGAAGGGATTAGCAAATTTAACTATGTATATTTAGAGAAATATTAAGAATAAAAAAAGACCCTTCTAATAAAATATCTCTATGATAAACAAATTAAAAGAAGGGCCATTGAGGTTGGCAGTATATTTATTTACATTTTACCTTATCAGCACAATTTTCTTGGTTTTGGAAACGAAGTCATTAGATATAAGACGGTAGAAATAGATACCAGCAGGCAACTTATTCCCATTCATACCAGTTCCATCCCAGACAACACTATTAAGTTCAGAGTTCAGAGTTCGGAGTTCAAAATTCTTTACAAGCTGACCTTTTACATTATAAATTCTTATCTGTGATAAACCGTGTGGATCTGTGGCTGAAAAAGAAATTGTGGTCCCGATTTTATCGGGATTAAACGGATTAGGATAATTTTGAAGCAGTGAGAAAGAAGTTTGTTCAACTTGCGGTTCATCAATACCTGTCTCTTCATAAGAATATAATTTCGCAGAGCCATATACATTTTGAAGATTATTAAGATGACGATCATTGGAAAATATGCAATACCAATCAGAATAGATAGGAATATCAAAGGTTAAAGCACCTTGTTGTGTAGCAGGAAGCAGATTAAAGCATTCAAACGGATTTTCAATCAAATACCATGTAAAATTAGTCTCATCTGTCATAAAATAATCAATGATACCACCATTTTCCTTATTATATAATTCTGATGAACTACTAACATCATCCATTAAAATTGGTCCGCTTACGATTTGTGAAGGAACAGTAAAATCTATTTCCAGACGATAATCATCCACATCATCTTCAGGAACATCAATACTTGTCCAATCTAATGATGGCATAGTTCCAGATACTGATAATGAATAGGTATAATTCTGTCCGTTTACAGTATTGTTAACTACTGAATAAACCTGATTAGGATTTGGAGGAGAGCTTCCTATATCCGTATCTATTCTTGCATAATAATGTCTTCCTTCACCAACAGTAAAGCAGAATTTTCCCTCGTTATCTGTAAGTCCGTAATTATCCCAATAAATATAAGGGTCAGATAGCACAGCCAATAGAACTTCAGCACCATCAATTGGATTTCCCTGACTATCAAGAGCATAAAT
This sequence comes from Candidatus Cloacimonadota bacterium, assembly GCA_014384665.1. Taxonomy (GTDB): domain Bacteria; phylum Cloacimonadota; class Cloacimonadia; order JGIOTU-2; family JGIOTU-2; genus JACNFI01. The sequence continues at coordinate 8,887 of JACNFI010000390.1, read as the reverse complement.
GGTAATGGTAGCACTGCCATCAGAATATGTCCCGGATACAGATGAAATCCAGCCATCGCTTCTTATTTCGAACACAGAGCCAAAGCTCCAGCCCCAGCCGTTCTCATAAGTAAGAGGCGTATCCAGCATATTATTTACAGGTTCCCACGAAACCCAGCCCTCTTCCCAGAATTCATTCCAGGTGTGGTCATGAGAAATAGCAAGAATGCTTGTGCAAGGTATAAGCGCAGCTCTGGAAGCAGCCGCTGTTAAATCTGCATATTCACCACATCTGCCAATATGTTTTCGCAAGATTCTTACTGGCTGATGAGGTCTTTCATAACCTGAGGTAAAACTCATACATTCATTTATCCAGTTTGTGATAACTGCCGCTGCATGGGTTTGAGTAGGGTTTACATTTTGTTCGCCATTCCAAACAATTTCGCAATTTGCCAGCATATCCTTCAAAACTGGATAACCAGCATCAGCATGATTAAAAAGATAGTTCCGCCAAAAGACTCCAACTGGCGGGTCAGTAATATTATTATTGTGAGTAGAATTACTTTCTACAACATTAGGATTAATATACGCAGGGATTTCATCAGTTATTTTTGGATGGACAATATACCAGTAATAAATCTCTTTGGGAACCTCAACCTGAATAGTATCTTTAGATGCAGTTTCCTTCCAATATTTTGTAGTTGAATAATAGTTTTCATTGGATCCTGATGTGCCCTGATCCACCACCTCTACATAATCCAGATATTGGTCATTTTCATATATAAGTTCTGCATTTTCCAGAAACAGATCTGCTGAGCCGTATCCTGAAGATAGATACCGTGGAGAGGAATGAGCAATGGCAAAGGCAATCTCATCTATATAAGGGTCATTTGCATTATTGATAGCATTTGCCCATTCATCCTGATATGAACTATTTATAAGAGATAAAACATTGCGCAAATCATTTCTTAACCATTCCGGTGCTTTATCCAAAGCCTGGTAAGATGCCTCGGTCAATGGATATTCATAATCTGGTGGATAAACCTTTAGTGAGTCAAGGCCATTATCAAAATAAATGGAAAAATTCTTTCCAGCTTCCACATATCTATCAATTCCCAATGAATCAATCAAAATCCAGTTCCCTGTTCTGCCGGTTTCTGTTGTCCCGTTATCTGGACCTGCAGGTGGTTCATAAGGCTCTGCTTCTCCAACACAAATAAATCCGCCTGAAGGGTTTAACGGCTTATGCGTACACCCCTTGTCCTCTGCATAAACCAGGGAACACATACATATGATCAACAAACTTACTACCAACACTTTTACTTTCATCAGTCATACTCCTTTTATTTTTTTTTGTTCAATTTCGCAACCAGCACCTCAGGAGCACGGGAAGGATACTGTATGTATCCTCCCCATGTCCATATTAGAGGAGAGGAGCGATATGAATATTTCTATTTATTCTTACACTTATAATATTTCTTCAATACTTTTTGCATGAAGGGGGTTTACCTCGCACATATATGGAAAAGCTGATAACAGAGTAACAACAATTTTCCAAAAAAGGTAAACCCCATTAGTTATCCGGTTAATGGAAGACGATATGAATAGAATAACAATAATATGTCTTTTCACAATATAATTGAGAACATGTTTTTCACTAAAGACAGTCGTATGGGAGCGGTACAGAACAATCGGTAGGCGAGATATACTCCCATCGACTGTCTTTCGTTTGAGATATAACAATCGAACGCGAGAATGTTGTAACTATCTCATTTATTTTCTTCAATATTAATTGAATTTGTTCCATGATTCTATCTCAATATAATACACTTCTTTTTATTGATGTGTAATGAAACCTATCGTATAAACAACATCTTCTTGATTAAAGTCTTGTTCTTGGTCTCGAACTTGTATAAGTAGATACCATTAGCCAGCTCTTTGTTATCGTTCTTTACATCCCAAGGAATCTCATATATTCCAGGATTCATCTCTTGATCAATCAATGTCTCAATTAATTGTCCTTTAATGTTATAAACAGTGAGTTTGACATCACCTTTCTCTTTCAAACCAAAGGAAATTGTGGTTGAATGATTGAATGGGTTCGGGAAGTTAGAATTCAGTTTGGTGGAGAAAACTGGATAATCACCATCTGTTGAAATCAGTGTAGCAGTTAACTGGTATGGTTCAAATGGGGTGCCAACTGTTGCACCATCTTCAAAGATAATAGTCTCATTACAATCATATATCGTATCTGTTTCAGAATCATATATCTTAAAGGTTATCTCTTCTCCTATATTTACATTACTTACAATATCAAAGTACCAGAAACCAGCACCTCCTGATTCCCATATTGCAATTCCACGACATTCTAAACTATCAATCCAACAAAATGCACCAGCCATATTATCATCAACTCCTTCAAACTCCTCACCTTCAAGTGTAATCTCTGCCATTAATACCATATGACACTGTGTATTTTGTATTACTTCCCAATTCGGTGGATCTTTTGTTTTATCTCTTGTGACAATGGTATTGTCCGGTATACTTGCTCTTTGACCTGAATAAATAAGGGTATCAGCTATATTCATTTTTACCTTATAACCAATATCAGGTGCCATTTGCTCTAAAGAACCATACCACTCTCCAGGTGGGTCATAATAAGTTGCAGATTGGGTTTGATTCATAACCTGAAATACATTAGGAACTATGTCTGTCCATACATCTTCTATTAGTAGAGGATATTGAGGATAATAGGCAATCCAGTTCCAATCTACATTTAAATTAATTGGAGTTGTGTAGTCAATTGGTGCTCCAATTACCATAAATGGTTTAACAGCATTATTCATCTTTACTAAATAACCTTCTCCATCTGTTATCTCCTCAAGGGTTCCATACCAGTAACCAGGTGGGTAATAATAAGTTGCAGATTGTGTCTGATTCATAACCTGATAAATATCATCTGGAGTTAGAGGAGCAAATACTGATTCAATTGAAGTATCATCAGGATGAACATTAAAGGAAATCCAATTCCAATTCTCTCCCAGACTGAACTGTTGACCCGGTCCTGTTATATGCATAGTTACAGGAATAGTTTCTGTGCCCACATCCGGGTAAGAAGTGAAAACAATATCAGCAGTCAAGACGGTTCCAGGTTCAATACCGGTGCTGTTAAATTTAACAGTAACTGTATCAACGAGTCCAGGTTCAATTGTACCATAAAGAGGTTCCACTGTCATCCAGATAAAAGAGGTTAAGTAAACTCCCTGTATAAATTCACCTAAATCAGGAGATTGGGACCACAATGTCCAATTACCCGGTGAGCCATAATATGAATGATTGCTGCCGGTATATTGGTCATCTGCACGACTTGACGGAAATCCGCTAGAAGACACAGGAGCAATACCAAAATAGAAGCCAGCAGAAGTAATTGAAACAGGTATAGTAAGTTCATGAACTATTTCCACCATATGCTCAGCTTCAATATCTTCTGATTCATAAAGAAGAGTCGTACCATCTTCAGCATAAATTTTAAAGTGAAAAGTAGCATCATCCCAGGGATAGCTTGAATGGTCATAGAACCAATGATTAATCTTGGTGATGTTAAAAGGATAGGATAAGCCAAAATCAGCAGGATCAAAATAAGTAACTCTTTCGGGAGCCGCCCAAGTAACCCATCTAGTTGAATTTATATTACCATAAGTATACCACTCATCTAAACGATTATTTATATTTCCCGGCTTATTGGCTGCAGAATACCAACCTGAAACATTTGATTCAATTGGGGCACTATTATTGCCAAATTTTCTACTCAAACACTGAGGTGAAACACTGAACTCAACTTTTGCATCTCCCTCGATTACTTCATCTCCGTAATAAACAGTAATATTGTATTCTAACGGTCCTATACCGGTATTGCTAACTGTAATATAGGTTGTAAGTGTATCATCTGTAGAAATGCTTTCATCAATAGAAGTAGGATTTACTACCATAACAGGTGCAAGCAATGCAAAATCCACTATAGTGGTATCATCAATAAGTATTACAACATCTTCTTCCAGTGCATCATTATAACCTCCTGCTAAACAAGTAACATCATAACTTCCAATCATCATTTGGTTAATTGTATATTCACCATCTGTATTGGTGTAAGTAGTATATTCATATTTGTCTTGACTGGTAGCAGTTACCATAACACTATCAATAGGATTACCTGTATTAGCATCGGTTACTGTGCCTTCTAGAGAGCCGTATTCTGCTTCACTAATAATAAGAGTTACAGGTATATTCACCAATGAGTCCGGAGAGTTATTGTGTATAAGAATACTTGCTGTATAAGTAGAGTTAGGAGTTAGTCCATGGCTATCAAAGCGCACATTAACAGGGAATGTTTCACCAGGAAAAACCGATCCGTATACTGGTTCAAAAGAGAGCCAGTCCACAACTTCATTACCAGTATCAACCAGATATATCATTCCATCCTCAAAATGAGCAATCCATATATATTCCGGGTAATGGCTGTCAAAACTACTGCCGGTACATGAAATGTAACCCCCGCCGGGATGACTACCAGGGTTTCTAAATACAGACTTAAATTCCCCTGTATGAGGATTTATAGAGTAAACACTATCTACATCATACTGAACATTAAGAAATATAAGGTCTAAATATGGATTATAAGACATTCCAAACGGGTCACCGGGAGGTGTCCATGAATTTATTATATTACCCAATGAATCACACTCATATATCCACGACTGACCATAGTGATGGCTGATCCAGATATGGTCATCAACCCACTCGATCCCTTTTGGAGATCCTGGACATAGGATGGTATCTACAAGTTCATATCCGGTTTGGACATCCACCTTGTAAATGCAATTACCGTGTACCTGATACAGATATCCATTATGCCATGCCAATCCGCGAATCCACCTACCACCAAAACCAGGATAGGAAGCTATGACATTAAAGTTGCTATCCAGTTTCACCACCTCACCCGTGGTATAATTAGCTTGCCAGAAATAAGTACCATCCCACTCAAATCCACCCGGTGCTCCAACCGCGGGATGTGATTCAATTATCGCACCCGGTACTCCACCACCACTACCATCTGTAGTTCTAATCATAAATTCCAGTGGTCCATTACCATTATTTGTGATGTAAAAAAGTGTATCTAATGTGGAATCTAAGTACATAGTAACATCAAATGTAATTGGTACAACAGCTATCTCAGGATGCGGCATTAAGAAATTAACCACTGTTGTCTCACCTGAAACTACTACTATACCGGTAGTATCAACTACATTGTAGCCAAATACATCGACTGTCATAGAATATGTGTCTGGGACCACTTCCGGCATAAAGTAGTGTCCGACCGCGTCGGTAGTATCGCAATAAGTAAATTCATCATTGAATGCAGTAACTACAGCACCTTCTATTGGACCCCTGTCTGCTTCGGTAACCGTTCCTTCAATACCAGTCCCCAAAGCAATGAAAACCCCATCATGAGTAACCGCTTCAGGGCTTCCCTGGTTACATAAGAAGCTCTCAAAATGTAGAGAACTTAACCCACCTGACACAGTATCAGACACGACAACAAACTGTAGGTTGATCAGAGTTCCATGTGGAGCAAGGGCTTCAGAACCGGACATAGACACAGAGAAATTATCACCAACTACATTGTATTCGTATGACCAGTCAGTTCCTGATAGTAAAGTACCGGATGTATCAACATCAATTCCTGATATAACTGCGGAATTACCGGTCAAAACAAATTCAACTGAAAATACACCAACACTTGTAATCTCTTCTGTATTAACGGGAATAGTTATTGTATCGGCTAGTGCTCCATAGGTAATCTCAGGAACATAGGCATAAAAAGCAGGGATAAAATTTCCCAGTGAATCTGTCTTTATAAGATAATTATGATCAGATGTCCACATATTTGGTCCTGTAAATCCACCGATTATGTAACCCTCATCAAGGGTTTGCTGAACAGAAAAAGCCATATCACAGAAACCGGTTCTACCGTAGAGTCTTGACCAGAGAACATTGCCCTGAGAGTCCGTCCTCACGAGCAAAACATCACCTTTGGACTCTCCACTATCTGTAAATCCTGTGTAGATATAGCCTCCATCCGTAGTCTGTTGAATTGAACGGGCTTCACAGTAGCTACCAAAATTGTGTTCCCTTGTCCAGAGTATATTCCCGAATTGATCTGTCTTTACAAGATAGGTATAGCATGGTCCCTGAAATTCAATTTTCATTCCGACAGCAATGTAGCCCCCATCAGATGTCTGCTGAACTGAAAAGGCGATCTCAGCCACATTGCTGGAACCTGAGGTTGTTGTCCAGAGAGTATCACCATGAGAGTCTGTCTTTACAATATAGAGCTGTTGATCTACATTATCAATGACCACTTCCCCTGCGGCAATGTAGCCTCCATCAGTGGTCTGCTGTACTGAATTTGCCTCTGCAAAGTAGCCGTGATTGTAGGAATTTGTCCAGATGATATTGCCCTGAGAGTCTGTCTTGATCAGACCGAATGTATTATAGCGTCCTGCAAGGATATAACCTCCGTCAGTGGTCTGTTTAACCGAATTACCCCACTCTTGCCAACCGGCATCGTAGGTTCTTGTCCAGATTGTATTACCCAGAGAGTCTGTCTTTGTGAGCGTGATATCCGAATGACGCCCATCATGTACCCAAATATTTCCTATGATGATGTAGCCTCCATCAGTGGTCTGCTGAACAGATTTACCACCGACCGGTTTTGTCCAGAGAACATTGCCTAATGAGTCCGTCTTTGTAAGAGGGCCTACAATAATATATCCTTCATCAGTTGTCTGTTGAACTGAACGACCCGAGCCACTATCATAGATTCGCTCAAAAGTTATCTCGGCAGAAAGGCATATAGGAATGATTGTAGTAATTAGGATTATTAATGAGAAAAATAATAAACCAGATAGAACCATAAATGTTTTTTTCCCCGCCCAATCGGGACCGCCCAATCGGGATCCCGATATTTTCGGGAGATCAATCATAGATTTTAACATTGTTTTTATCCTTTCTTTATCTTATTAGTAACATCTTATTGATTAAAGTCTTGTTCTTGGTCTCGAACTTGTATAAATAGATACCATTAGCCAGCTCTTTGATACCGCTCTTTCCATCCCAAGGAATCTCATATATTCCAGGAACCATCTCATGATCAATCAATGTCTCAATTAATTGTCCTTTAATGTTATAAACAGTGAGTTTGACATCACCTTTCTCTTTCAAACCAAAGGAAATTGTGGTTGAATGATTGAATGGGTTAGGGAAGTTAGGATTAAGTTTGGTGGAAAGAACTGGATAATCACCATCTGTTGAATAATATGAGGCAGTTAACTGGTATGGATCAGATGTGGTGCCAATCGTTGTGCCATCTTCAAAAATGATTGTTTCATTACAATTATATATTGTATCTGTTTCAGAATCATATATCATAAAGGTAATCTCTTCTCCTATACTTACGTTACTTACAATATAAAAAAACCAGAAACCGGTAGCTTGCCATGTTGCTATTCCACGACATTCCAAACTATCGATCCAACAAAATGCACCTGCCATATTATCGCCAATTCCCTCAAACTCCTCACCTTCAAGTGTAATCTCTGCCTTTAAGAACATATGATACTGTGTTCCGGATATTTGTTCCCAGTCTGGTGGTCCATTATACACTTCTAAAGTAAAGTCAATTCCACCGGTTACCTGATTAGAAAAAACCTCAACACCAACTATTGTAGAATCTCTGTAACCATCTAATGATGCTGTCACATCTTTAGTACCAGGTGAAACACTAATTGTGTAATATCCGCTATAATCGGGGTTTGTTGCTGCTCCACCAGTCGTGACAACAACCTCTTCTATATTACCGGATCCTCCATTAAGGGTAACAGTTCCCTCTATAGTTCCCGGTGGAGATGTCAAATAAGAAAGATACTCAGTCATCAGGTTTGCTTTTGTGTTATTTCCGACACCATTGATCATAGCTCCAAGAAGTGTTGAGGTAAAAATCGTCCGATACTGCCCTCCTCCATCATAACAGACACCACGACCTTTACCTTCCTGAGAGGTGAAAAATATTGTGCCTTCATCTGCGCTAATCTCATCAACAGAATAATCTGAATCAGAATCATATTGGTAATTAAACTGATAGTTCTCTGCGAATGTTCCATCTACTCCAATTAAATAATGAACATTAGCCGAATAACCATCATGAACATAGTTGCAACCAAAATAGTTAAAAAGGTTGTAATTATGATGATCCTTTGCAAAATCTACGCCCTCTATGTAAACTGCTTTGCCTGAGTCCATAAAATCGATAAGTCTTTGTTGCGAGACAGAGCCAACGGCTCCAGGTGGAGTAGACCCTCAGCCCAAACACCAATGCCCAAGCGTTACAAATATAATATCATAATTAGATAAGTCTGCGGGTAAGTAAGAGAAAGTAGTATAACTTTCATCATTTGCAAGTAAAGCCTGTTGAATAGCATATTGACATCCAACAATACCTGCACCTTCAGGATCGTTAATATAAGAATTGTTATCATTATCCCAGATCAATATTTCAAGAGCTAAGACAGTTTTAGGGATAATAAATAGCAGTATTACGAAACACAAAATCATTAAATATCGTTTAATAATTTTCATCATGCACCTCTTTCTTAATTTTAATATCTTCATAAATAAATACCTCCCTAACCCGGAAAAACCGGAAAAAATCAGCAACGAACAAAACGAACAAACAATGTGGATTGAAGGTCATACTTTCTTTATCTTATTAGTAACATCTTATTGATTAAAGTCTTATTCTTGGTCTCGAACTTGTATAAGTAGATACCATTAGCCAGCTCTTTGTTATCGT
>JACNFI010000389.1 GCA_014384665.1 Candidatus Cloacimonadota bacterium | reverse complement strand
CTGACAGAAACGCAGACGGGATTTGGAACTTTCAGATTGGTGGGCATTCAAAAGTCAATCAGGTCATTTATAGATTGTTTGCATTTGCGTTTCTGCAGGTGAGCTTCTCCGTTAGGCGTCAACAAGAAAGGAGAAAGCTATGAAAAATGCATCCAAAGTCAACTGGGCTCTATCAATTGTTCTGCTGGTCGTCTTAAGTAGCTGTGCCACACAGCGCCCCCAGACACCTTCAACGTCCCCCCAAGGCGACTTGGGAAAGGTGGAACAGGCTCGCCTGGAAAAGGAGAGGATGGAAAGAGAAAAGAAGGAAAGCTTGCGTGTTGTTCGATTGTACGAGGGATCTCATCTCGACCCTGACGATGTTGCTGTGATTATTGCCGCCACCCGGGACTTACGCTCTCCGAGATATGCCAAAGCTGGCATTGCAGGGGTGATTCGAGTTGATGGAAGATCTATTGACTCAGACTACACTGAAGAAATTGAGTGTCTGCCCGGTAAGCACACCATCACTTTTCTAGTACAGTTCAGACCCGACAATGTTCCAGAGGGAACGCTATCAGTAAGCAGCAGTCGGTATGACAAAACGCTTGACCTAAGAGCTGGTTACGGATACCGCATTGTGTTTGATCCCGCCAACGACAAGGCGGATATTGAGGAGTTCAATGTTGAAACAAGAAAGGACTCGATAACCGCGCCGCAGGATGTTCCTATACTTCAGCAAGAGACCGTTCAAACACCAGGTACATTCGTCGGTACTGTGAAGATGTTCGGTCTCGGAACCCCTGAGCTTGGCGGCCTTCCTTGTCTGCTCAGACTGAAGGAGTATCCCCGCAACAACTTCTTCTTGAGTACCGAAGACGCTGTGAAGTATGGGCTCGTGCTGCAAGAGGGAGATACAATGAAACTTATCAAAGTGGAGGGATTACGGGTTAGGATAACGACCAAAGATTCTTGGGTCACATCGCTTGAAAGACTAGGTGATTAGCTCGGAAGGTGCGTATGACCAACAGCCGTATTTACGTGGCCTGGTAATCAGTGGGTCGGTTCGTAACTATGTTGGTAATGTCAAAGTATCTGCGCCTAACACCCGCTTCACCTGACAGAAACGCAGTGGGTTTTCAAATTTTTCAGTTAAGATAGCATTTAAAAGTTTATTTGGTGAATTTATAGATTATCAGCATTTGCGTTTCTGCAGGTGAGCTTTTCCGTTAGGTTCTTTTTACATTGTTATGTCTTTAAATTATAGAATTATATATTTATTGGAGAAGAAGAAAATGGAAAAGAAAATTTTTAACATACTAATTATTATTTTAATAATTCCTATCCTTTTTACATCCTGTTCCATTGTTATACTATATGGAAAGCCTAAACCTGACTCTGTTGAAAAAGATAAATATACATTTAAAATAGGTTACAATTTGTATTCATCAAAACGTGATTGTGACCAATTAGCGAAAAAAGAAATTGAAAAATTTAAAATTCAAAATAGATATGTTGACTATAAAATTATCAATAGTTATGATAATTATTTCCCAGCATATTATGCTTATGAGGTTAAATTTTTCAGATCAGGCGATGAATGGAAATCAATAAATATTTCCGAAAAGGAAATTCGTAGTTACTTTGATATGAATATAGATAACATTGAACCCATTGAGGGTATTTGGACAAATTTTGATGGTTCTTATAAAATAGGGATTAAAAAGAATGAAAGTGATTCAAAATGTGATTTTGTGGCTATTATACTTGAATCTGAAGTTCCAACTTGGGGAAAAGGAAATATAAAAATTGAATTCGCCAAAACAGCGTACAAAAAAGTATTTTCAACAAAATATTATATGAGAGACAGATCTAAAATAGGAACAACAAGCTCAATTAATGAGAATGGTATTTTAGAAATTCCGTTGAGATTGTCTGATGGCAGAACAACTTCTGTTAACTTTATGAAAAATTATCCTGTAAATATAGAGGGTAATTTTTCAGGTAATTTTGGTTCAAAAAATAACATATCAGAATCTACAGGAAGTGGTTTTTTGTTGTCTGAAACAGGCTTAGTCATTACCAATTTTCATGTAATTGAAGGGAAGAATGAGATTGAAGTATTTTTCCCGTCCAAAGATATGAAAATAAATGCGAATATTGCCTTGAAAGATAAAAGCAATGACCTAGCAATTCTGCGCTTAAACGACTTTAACTTTTCAAATATTTTTACTAATTCTATTCCATTTACAATATCTCATTCAAGTGAAATAAAACTTGGACAAGATGTTTTTACTCTTGGTTTTCCTTTAGGTGAAATTCTTGGTAAATCAGCTAAATTATCTACTGGGACAATAAATTCTCTTTATGGTATTCAAGATGATCCGAGAATATTTCAAATTAGTAATCCAATACAGCCAGGTAATAGTGGAGGACCGTTATTTAATAAAAATGGTGAACTTGTTGGGATAGTTGTTTCAACATTGAATGCGAAATATTTTTATGAAAATGCTGATATAATTCCTCAAAATGTTAATTTTGCTATCAAAAGTGATTACTTATTAAATTTAATCTCAATGTTACCTGAAGAGGATAAAATTATTAATCGTAGAAATAAATTAGTAGATAAAGGGTTAGAAAATCAGATTGAGCTACTAACCCCATTCATCGTAAACATTAAAGCAAAATAACCAATAAAATATGGAGGTTATATGCCAGAAAGCAGATCTCATAAAATAACTGCTAATAGAATTGCAAAGAAATTTAATACTGTATATAATAATCAAGAAGGCGTTGATATAAATCCACCTCAATTAGCAATAGAAGTTGAAACACCTAAGACAATAAAAGATGGTTTACGACAACTTAAAGGTTTTAGAAAACCAGTTTATATTGCAGGTACCAATGAAGAGGCAGTTAAAAAAGCTCTAGAGGTAACAAAAAATACCACTGTTGGTGTAATGGATTCACAAGGTAATATTATAAAAAAATCTACAAGAAAAAAATCATAAATACAAAAAGAACCTAACCACCGCTTCACTTGACAGAAACGCAGACGGGATTTGAACCTTTCAGATTGGAAAGCCTTTAATAAGTCAGTATGGTAATTTATAGTTTACCCCGTTAGATATTCATCTTGTTTTTAGATTTCTACTATCTCACATAGTAAGATTATCTAACGGGGTGAATCTGCATTTTGCGTTTCTGCAGGTGAGCTTCGTTATACCGCTCAAAAAATTCCATCAGAGTGTAGCGGAAAAAAAACAAAATAATTTTGGCAAAATACTCGGAATGGTGTATTTTATAATAAAAAATTTGAAGAAAAAATATGAAGATTCAAACGAGCGTGAGAGTAGAAGATACGTTATATAATGAAGCAAAAAATATTTTTACAACATTGGGTCTTAGTTTTGGCGATGCTGTGAATATCTTTTTAGCCAAAGTTGCAATGGAAAAAAGTATCCCTTTTAATTTAAGCATACCGTCTAAAGAATTGGAAAAGAGATTTACTAATTTAGAAAATAATACGAATACACAGATATATAAGACCGCCAATGAATTATTTGAAGAATTAGGAATCTGAATTTGCTTAAAATAAAAATTGAGAAGTCTTTTAAGAAAGATATTGAAAGAGATTAAAAAAGTGGTCAATATTCAATTAATGATTTTGAAATTTTAAAATCAATAATTGCATCATTACAAAACCAAGAAAATTTAAATCCTAAAAATAAAAGACATCCTTTAAAAGGAAAATTGAAGGATTTCGAATCTGTTCATGTAAAAAATGATTGGTTACTGATATTTAAGGTTGATGAAAAATACTTAAATCTAGTCATGTTAGGGAAACATACTCAAGTCTATAAAAAATTTAAATAACATTAGAATCATTACATTGAGTCCATTTTTCAGTACATCACTAAATAATATCAGGTAGTAAATGCACTATTTTATATCATGTAGCGGTATAACAATCCAATGAAGCTGACAAAAACGCAGATGTGTTTTAATATTTGTGCTGGTTGAGTTAATATTAGTTTTTTTGTAATCTATTAGTAAGAAAGATATTGCGTTTTTGCAGCTTATTTCCACCGCTATCCCTCAATATACATCATTCAGAAAAATTCTCTGCCAGAATAAATCTATCCACACTATTTTTAGCTATAAGGTATGAAAAACCCTTTCTTTGCAAAAAAGCAAGGGCTTTTTTGTATATCTCTTTAGTGGCGTATTTCTTAAATCTACTTTTCTGCTGGTTTAATGCCTGTTCAGCCATTTCTGTTTCTTTCTCAGTCGTTACATATTTTTCAATGAGCAGAGCAATCACTTCTTTGGAAATTCCTTTGGATTTCAGTTTATTGCTCAGCAAGTATTTCCCCTGTGGGTGATGTGAAATCAGGTCAAGTAAATAACTTTCTGCAAAATCATTATCATTTATGTAGCCAATCTTCTGATATTTCTCAATCAGCTGTGAAATAATCGAAGACTGATAGCCCTTTTGTCGTAATTTTGAGACGATTTCTTTTTCAGTTCGCGGACGATATTTCAGATAATTTATTAAGGCTTCTTCGGCTTCAAAAAAAAATATTTTTGCTTTTATTTCAGATAAATCTTTGTCACCAATTTCTTTATCTACATAAAGATTTAATTGGGGAAGCACTGCTTCAGAGAGTGCGAAAGCAAATTTTCCATCTATAAAAATATTGAAACGATTATATTTTTTTTGTTTTTTTATCGCTGTTATCTTCATTCTTTTTGGGTTTGGACAATCCAAGTTCTGCTCTTACTTTTTTCTCAATTTCATTATTAATTTTTGTATTTTCTTTCAGAAACCGAGTTGCCTGCTCTTTTCCTTGACCCAATTGCAATTCACCATAAGAAAACCAGGAACCCTTCTTTTGTATAATTTTGTGATTGACTCCTTCGTCAATAAGCACCGATTCAGGAACAACACCTTCGCCATAAATAAGGTCAAATTTTGTAATGCGGAATGGCGGTGCTAACTTGTTTTTTACAATTTTTGCCCACATTACATTTCCTATTACATTGTCGGCACCTGATTTTATACTGGCACCTCTTCTAACTTCAATGCGCACAGATGAATAGAATTTTAGGGCAACTCCGCCTGTGGTCGTTCTTGGATTCATATAAGGAGCCACGCCAATTTTCATTCTGGTTTGGTTTATGAATAAAAGAGAGCAGTTGGACTTGTTGATTACACCAGTAAGTTTCCTCAGGGCTTGCGACATCAAACGTGCCTGCAATCCCACATGAGAAGCACCCATATCGCCTTCAATTTCTACCTGTGGCACAAGTGCTGCAACTGAATCAATAATAATCAAATCCACCGCATTGCTGCGCACAAGTGCTTCTGCAATTTCCAGGGCTTGTTCGCCAGTATCAGGCTGGGAAATTAGCATTTCATCTGTATTGATGCCCAACTTTCTTGCATAAATTGGGTCTAACGCATGTTCAGCATCAATAAAAGCAATTATACCGTCTTGCTTTTGTGCTTCAGCAGCAATATGCAAAGCCAGAGTGGTCTTTCCTGAAGCTTCTTCTCCATAAATTTCAGAAATTCTTCCTCTTGGTATACCGCCAATTCCCAAGGCAGCATCAAGGTTTAGAATACCTGTTGGAATCGTATCAATTTCAACAAGCGCATTGTCTCCAAGACGCATAATTGAGCCCTCCCCATATCTTTTCCTGATTTGACCTATCGCAGTATCTAATGATAACTTATAGTCATTACTTTTCATTTCTTTTCTCTCCTAATATTTGTACATTTTTTAAAAACTTCAACTATCCTTATGGCTGATTTACCATCCCAGAATTTTGGAATAGTTCCTCTTTTGCAATATCCATCTAAAATAGATTCAGTGGTCTTAATTATTTTTTGTGTGTCAGTTCCAACTAATTGATTTGTACCTTGACTAATTGTAATTGGCCTTTCAGTGTTTTCCCGAATAGTAAGGCAGGGTACTCCAAAAACGGTAGTCTCTTCTTGAATTCCTCCAGAATCAGTAAGGACTAATTTCGCATATTTTTCTAATTTAAGAAAATCAAGGTAACCAACCGGTTCTATAAGTATAAAATTTTTCATATTATCAAATCTGGATTTCAGGGAAAATTTCTCAATCGTTTTTCGTGAACGAGGATGTATTGGAAAGACCAATGGGATTTTCTTTTCAATTTGCTCAAAAGTAGTAATTATTTTCTCAAAATTTTGCTTATTATCAACATTTCTTGGTCTATGCAGAGTAATCAAACCATATTTATATTTTGATAAACATAATCTATCCAGAACATCTGATTTTTCAGCAAGACTCTCATATTTTCTTAAAGAATCAATCATTGCATTTCCAACAAAAAATATTTTATCGTCTGTGATACCCTCTTTTTTAAGATTTTCATTTGCATCAAGAGAGGGTGTCAACAAAATGTCTGAAATAGAATCTGTTAAAACCCGATTAATTTCTTCAGGCATTTGTCTATCATAAGAACGCAATCCTGCTTCAAGATGAGCGACAGGAATATGTAGTTTTGCTGAATCTAATGCACATGCAATTGTTGAATTAACATCTCCAGCAACCATAACTAAATCAGGATTCTCTTTGAAAAGCACCTTTTCAAACTCAATCATTATCCTTGCCGTTTGTTGACCATGCATTCCAGAACCAACCCCCAAATATATATTAGGTTTAGGAAGACCTAATTCATTAAAAAATATTTCTGATAGATTATTATCATAATGTTGTCCAGTATGAATTAGAATTGGTTCAAATTCTTGTTCAGATTTCAATGTAAAATAAACAGGAGCAATTTTCATATAGTTTGGTCTTGCTCCTACAACTAAAATAACTTTCATAGAAAATTAATATTTTCTAAATTTGCTGTGTGTATCGTATCTTCGGAAACTTTTTTCGTTCGCATCTTTCATACTGAGTTGCACTTTGCCGTCTCTATCAATTGAAATAACTTTCACCTTAACTTTATCGCCGACCTTAACAACATCTTCAACATTTTTTGTGCGTTTATCTTCCATTTGAGATATATGCACCAGTCCTTCTTGACGAGGCAAAAATTCAACAAAAGCACCGAATTCTCTAATATTTTTTACTGTTCCAAGATATATTTTACCAGTTTCTGGTTCTTCAATGATACTCAAGATTTTCTGTTTTGCTTTTTCAATAGCATCCTTATCAGATGAAGCTATCTGAATTAAGCCATTATCTTCAATATCAATAGTTACTCCTGTTTCTTCTATTATTCCCTTAATAATTTTTCCTTGAGGACCAATAATATCACCAATTTTTTCAGTTTTTACTTTAAGGACTTCAATTTTTGGTGCTATATCTGAAATCTCTTTTCTTGGTTTATCAATTGTTTCTTTGATTTTATTTAGAATAAAAAAGCGAGCATTTTTAGCTTTTTCCAGAGCTTCAGCCATAACTTCTTTTGTGATTCCTTCAACCTTTATATCCATTTGTAAGGCAGTAATCCCTTTTTCTGTTCCAGTAACCTTAAAATCCATATCTCCATAATGGTCTTCTGTGCCAATAATATCTGTAAGAATAATATGCTCATCATTTTCAAGAATCAATCCATTTGCCACACCTGCCACAGGTCTTGAAATAGGCACCCCAGCAGCCATTAGAGCTAAAGTTCCACTACAGACTGACGCCATTGAAGACGAACCATTTGACTCTAAAATATCAGATACGATTCTAATAGTATAAGGAAATTTTTCTTCATCTTGAGGAATTACAACAGATAAAGCTCTTTCTGCAAGGTAGCCGTGACCTAATTCTCTTCTTCCTGGTCCACGCAAAAACTTAACTTCTCCGACACTAAAGGGAGGGAAGTTGTAATGTAAAAAGAAACGTTTTTTGTATTCTTCATCTAATTCATCAATAACTTTTTCATCAGAGCTTGTACCAAGTGTTACTACACCTAAAGATTGTGTTTCACCACGAGTGAAAAGTGCAGAGCCATGTGCAAATGGTAGAATATCTATCTCACATGTAATTGGTCTGATATCATCAAGACCACGTCCATCAATTCTACGGTGCTCTTTAAGAATTTGAGAGCGCACTAACTTCTTATAAAGTTTATCAAATGCAGAACTAATCATAGATTTTTTTTCTTCAAATTCTTCTGGAGAAAATTTCTCAGAGTATTGAGTTAATATCTCTTCCTGTATCTTATTTACTTCTTGCTGCCTGTTTTGCTTTGATGGAAAGTTCATTGCTTCTTTTAATTGATTTGTTGCAAGTTTAGAAATATCCTTTAATATATTTTCATCTGTTACATCGTATTCAAATTCTTTCTTTTCTTTACCTGCTTTTGCGATAAATTCATTTTCAAATTTGACAATTTTTTTAATTTCATTATGAGCAATCTCTAAAGCGTGAAGCATCTTATCTTCTGAGATTTCTTTTGCTCCGGCTTCTACCATCATAATTGCGTTTTCTTTTCCTGCAACTGATAACTCCAACCTGGATTTTTCCAATTGTTCAATTGTAGGATTTACAATAAATTCATCATTTACTAAACCAATATTAACTCCAGCAATTGGTCCATGAAAGGGAATCTCAGATATAGATAGAGCAACAGAAGCACCAATCATTCCTAATATATCAGGTGAATTTTCTTTATCATAAGATAGAACTGTAGCAATTACCTGTACTTCATTACGAAATCCTTCTGGAAAAAGAGGTCTAATTGGTCTATCAATAAGTCTTGCGGAAAGAGTAGCAGTTGTTGATGGTCTTGCCTCCCTTTTGAAAAATCCGCCAGGAATTTTGCCTGCTGCATACATTTTTTCAACAAAATCAACAACCAATGGGAAGAAATCTATTCCTTCTCTTCTTTCTTTTGAAACTCCTGCGGTAACTAATACGACAGTTCCTCCATATTGAACCAATACAGAGCCGTTAGCTTGTTTAGCTAATCTTCCAGTTTCTAATATCAACTTTCTTCCTGCAAAATCAGTTTCCATACGAACTAAATTCTTATTATTATCCATTTTCTCCTTTTGTAATTTATAGCCACAAAATCACACAAAAAAACACAAAAAGTAATATATTTATTTTCAAAATATGAATCTTTTAAACTCACATTTCTTTTTGCCAAAATTTATTAATAATCCGACTTTTATATTAGAACTCCCGACTTGTCGGGATTAATAATTTGAGCCTGGTGAATTAGATTTAATTTTTCTTCTGCTTTTAATTCAATAATAATTTTCTTATTAACAACAATATCAGCAAAGTAATTACCAATCTTTTTATTTTTATAAAAAAACATATCCTAATTCCTTCTCCCGATATATCGGGATAAAAGCACATTCAATTATTTTATAACATTCATCACCAAAAATAATATCTTTTTTTGTGTTTTTTTGTGTGATTTTGTGGCTCATTAAATATATCAAAAACTACTTTCTTAAATTCAATGCTTTAATCAATTTTCTATAACGACTAATATCCTTACTTTTAATGTAATCTAAAAGTCGTCTTCTTCTACCAACTAATTGCAAGAGTCCGCGTCTTGTATGGTGGTCTTTTTTATGAATTTTTAAATGCTCAGTAATATTATATATTCTTTGAGTTAGCAGGGCAATCTGGACTTCTGGTGAGCCAGTATCCACCTCGTGCATCCGAAACTCTTTTACAATTGTCTGCTTTGCATCTTTATCCAATGACATTTCTTACTCCTGAATTTATTTTAAGGATTTTACAAAATTTTTTATGACATCCATTAAATCAGGATATCCAATTTCTTGTAACTCATATTTTACTTTGACAGTTGGTTTGTCAATATTAATAATTTTATTTAAATCAATTGGAGTAGCAATAATTACAGAATCACAATCAGTTTTATTAATAGTTTCTTCTAAATCTTTTACTTGTTTAGGAGAATATCCCATAGCAGGCAATAACATTCCAGTTTCAGGATATTTTTTAAAAACTTGAGTAATAGTTCCGGATGTATAAGGTCTTGGGTCAACTAATTCTGAACAACCAAATTTTTTTGCAGCAACAACTCCTGCACCATATTTCATACCTCCATGAGTTAAAGTTGGCCCATCCTCAACAACTAATACTCTCTTTCCTTTGATTACTTCTGGTTTATCAACAGAAATTGGCGAAGCCGCATCAATAACTATCGCTTTTGGATTAATGTTTTGAATATTTTCTCTAACTATAATAATATCAGAATCATCAGCAGAGTCAATTTTGTTAATTACTATAACATCAGCTAAACGAAGATTTATTTCACCAGCATAATATTTCAATTCCTGTCCTGCACGATGAGGGTCCACAACTGTTATTTGTAAATCAGTTTTGTAAAACGAAATATCGTTATTTCCTCCATCCCATATAATAATATCAGCTTCTTTCTCTGCTTCTCGCAAAATTGCTTCATAATCAACACCTGCATAAACCACAGTATTATTAACTATATGGGGTTCGTATTCTTCTCTTTCTTCTATTGTGCACTTATTTTTGTCTAAATCACCATAAGTTGCAAATCTTTGCACTCTTTGTTCCACAAGATTTCCATAAGGCATAGGATGTCTGATTACAACTACTTTTTTTCCCATTTCTTTTAAAATATTAGTAACTCTCCGTGTTGTCTGGCTTTTACCACAACCCGTTCTAACAGCACAAATTGACACAACAGGTTTCTTGGACCCAAGCTGTGAAGTTTTAGTCCCCATAAGCATAAAATCTGCACCACAAGCATTTACTAATGCTGATTTGTGCATAACATATTCATGACTTACATCGCTGTATGCAAATACAACCATATTAACATTATTTGTTTTAATTAAGTTTTCTAATTCCGATTCTGGATGGATTGGAATACCCTTTGAATACAGTTTGCCAGCTAATTGTGAAGGATATTTTCTATTATCAATATTGGGAATTTGCGTTGCAGTAAAAGCTACAACTTCATATTGTTCATTATCACGAAAATAGATATTGAAATTATGAAAATCCCTTCCAGCCGCACCCATAATAATAACTTTTCGCTTCATCTTCATCTTCCTTTCTTATCTCAACTTTTATTCGTTAGCAAAAATATTAATAGTTTATGTCAAGTAAAATTATATTTTAGACCTTTTAAAAATTTGGCAAATTTTTATTGATTTTTTCATTTTTATAAAAATATTCAGTATATTATGAGAAGAATATTATTTTGAAATAAATAAGTTCATATAACATTCAGAAAATATCCTGTGCACCTTGCGGAAACCAAAGTTTAAGTGAACTTATTGATTAAAGATAAATTTTCCTGCCGAAATGTAAAAAATCTCTTGTCCCACCACCATTTTTTATTGTATCCATTACTCTTTCATCGTTCATTTTGAATACTGCTCCAAAAATCATTCTTATATTTTTTTTTTACATTTTTTTGGTCAACAGAATTATCTATCATATTATATTAAAATATAAAAAAAGGAGTTTTTAATATTTTCATAATATAATCACATTAAGTAAATAGGAATCTCAATAACACATATTATTTTATAATTGGTATATAACTTCCTTTATTTTACTTATTGTAAAATTTCGTAGTCATTTATATAAATCATTAAAAAAATTTGACAATAAGAATTATTAACATAAATTTTGAACATAAGTTCATAAAGGAAAATTATGCCAAGACCAAGAATAGAGCGAAGAGTTAAAGAACCTCCGAGATTCCAACGATTTAAACCAGTTGGAATTCCAGCCAGATTATCAGAAAGAATATCTTCAACTTTAGATGAATTTGAAGCGTTAAGATTGTCAGATTATAAAGATTTGGGTCATCAAACAGCTGCAGATGAAATGGAAATTTTTCCTTCAATCTTGACTGGTTTAATAGAGAGCGCCAGAAAAAGTGGCAAAAGCGATGGTGAAAGGTAGAATCAATTTAAAACTCAAAATTCACCCCGTTAGATAGCTATGTATTACCCACATCTAAAAAGCTAAATTGAAACTTATCTAAGGGGGTAAATAAATTAAAATGGAAGGAGGCTAATATGCCACGAGGAGATGGAACAGGTCCTCAAGGAAGAGGACCAGGAACTGGTAGAGGCCAAGGATTTGGCAGAGGATTAAGCAACACGGGTAGACTGGGCCGCAACAAAGGCGGTGCTTACGGACCATGTGGTTACTGTGTATGTGCAAAATGCAAAACAAAAGTCGCACACCAGATTGGTACAAAATGCACAACAATCAAATGCCCAAATTGTGGTCATACTATGATTCGTGAAGAGCTTCTAAATAGGAATAAATAGACAAAATTTATCTCACTTTCATCTATGTCATAAAATCCCTAATTGATGAAATATAGGTTCTACACAATGTGCTCATTAAGAAAATGTTAATCCGCCAGCTTGGGGAGAGGATTAAGGTAAGGTCAAAAAAATCTTATTTTGAATATCTCATTAAAGGATGAAATATGAGATCTGCAAAATTGGTTATTTTACTTAATTTCTACTCTAAACTGTCATTCTGAGTGAAACGAAGAATCTCATAACTTGCTGCATAATAAACACATAGAGATTCTTCACTTCGTTCAGAATGACAACGTTGCGTGATATTTAATTATTTTGCAGAACCCATAATGATGAAATATGAGTTCTGCAAAATGAGTAATTTCACTTTATTTCTGGCTATGGCTTGCTTCGTCAAGAC
>JACNFI010000388.1 GCA_014384665.1 Candidatus Cloacimonadota bacterium | reverse complement strand
TAATGTGCGCGAAATTTTGGTAAGTTCACCTCATTGTTATACAGCTTTCAAAAATGATTATACAGATTTTGGAGCAGATTTTGAGGTTTTTCACATAACACAATATCTTTCGCAACTCATTGAAAATGGTAAAATCAAGCCGAATAAAAATTTTGATAAGAGAGTTGTATATCACGACCCTTGCACACTTGGCCGGCAAAATGGTATCTATGAAGAACCCCGAAGTATCCTGAAAAACATTCCCGGATTGAAACTTTTAGAAGTTGAAAATTTCAATCGTAATTTAAGTGTGTGTTGTGGAGCAGGAGGAGGTGGATTATGGATGGATTGGGAAAAGGATGAGAGAATGGGGGACCTTCGCATAAAACAATTGGTTGATACAGGTGCTGATATCATCGCAGTTGCCTGTCCTTATTGCCTGCAGATGTTTGAAGAAACAATAAAATCAATGGATATTGATATTCAAGTGATGGATGTGGTGGAGATACTTTGTGAGTCATTGGAGTAAAGAAATCAGTAATGAATGAAATAGATAAGAAAAAAGATATTTTTGGAAAAATTTCTAATTTAATTGAACAGGCAAGAAAAAAAGTTGCTACAACAATTAATCAGGAGATGGTTTTTCTTTATTGGAATATTGGAAAGACAATTAAAGAGGAAATGATAAAATCTGATAAAGCAGAATATGGTTCCAAGATAGTGCAATCACTGACTGCACTATTGGTTCCAAAATATGGAAGAGGTTATTCAAGCAGAAATCTCTGGAATATGATCCGATTGTATGATAATTATCAAAATCTCCAATCACTGCTTGGAGAATTCAAAGGATTAAGCTGGACTCATATCATCAATCTTCTTCCAATAAAAGATGAACTAAAACGAGAATTCTATGCTACTCTCTGCTTGACGGAAAAATGGAGCACACGCACTCTTCAAAATAGAATTAGCAGTTTGCTCTACGAAAGAACTGCTCTATCACGACTTCCCGAAAAGACCATTGAAATGCAACTTAAAGAACTAAAAGAAGAAGATAAAATGACACCAGAACTTGTTTTTAGAGACCCTTATGTTCTGGATTTCCTGGAACTTACAGATAGCTACAGCGAAAGGGATTTAGAAAAGGCAATACTGAATGCTCTTGAAAAATTCATACTTGAATTAGGAAAGGACTTTTACTTTGTAGAAAGGCAGAAGAGAATTACTCTTGATTTACCCCGTGAGATAAAGGTTAGTATATAAACAATGTATTATGTATATGTTTTAAGGAGTGTTAAAGATAAACAATTCTATGTTGGTTATACTAATGATCTAAAGAAAAGACTAGCTGATCATAAAAATGGGAAAGTATCATCTACAAAAAATAGAAGACCATTGGAATTAGTATATTATGAAGGATGTTTGAAACAACAAGATGCTACAGATAGGGAAAAATATTTAAAAACAGCTTGGGGAAAAAGATATATAAAGAATAGAATAAAATATTATCTCACGGGGTGAACATTGATTATTATATGGATCTTGTGTTTTATCATAGAAAATTAAAATGCTTTTTAGTAATAGAATTAAAACTTGGCAAATTCAGAGCAGAATATAAAGGGCAGATGGAACTGTATCTAAAATATTTAGAAAAATACGAAATGCTTGATGACGAAAATCCACCTGTCGGGCTTATCTTATGCGCTGAAAAAGGCAAAGAACAAATTGAATTACTTTTTTTACACGAAGATAGAATAAAAGTATCTGAGTATTTGACTAAATTACCACCAAAAGAATTATTTGCAGAAAAATTGCATAAAGCAATTCAAGTTGCTCAAGTGAGATTGCAAATTAAAAAATGAAAAATCTACAAAAATTATTAAATGCCGATAAAATCACAATTGCAAGAACAATCACTGCAGTAGAAAATGGCACTGACACAAAAATATTAGAAGAGATTTTTTCGCACACTGGAACTGCCTATTATATCGGAATTACAGGACCTCCTGGCTCGGGAAAATCCACGCTTGTAAACGCTATTGTCAAAAAACTTCTGAAAGATGATAGAAAAATCGGCATCATTGCAGTTGACCCAACTTCCCCATTCTCAGGCGGAGCATTGCTTGGAGATAGAATTCGTATGACAGATTTAGCTTTACACGAAAATGTTTTTATCAGAAGTATGGCATCTCGCGGAAGTTTAGGCGGGTTAGCAAAAAAAACTAAGGATGTCGCTCTTGTCCTTGATGCTGCTGGAATGGATTTTATTCTCATAGAAACAGTGGGAGTCGGACAAGTAGAACTTGATATTGCACAGGTTTGTGATACAACTATTGTTACTTTGGTTCCTGAGTCGGGAGATTCCATTCAAGCGATGAAGGCAGGACTTTTGGAAGTGGCAGATGTAGTGGTGATTAACAAAAGTGATAGAGAAGGTTCTGATATTTTAATGATAGAATTGAAATTTGCTTTTGAATTGCGGGAGCAGAAGGTCGGTTGGCACTATCCAATCCTCAAGACAATTGCAACGGAACATACAGGAGTGAAAGAACTTGTCTCAACAATAAAATCTCACAAAAAATATTTAGAAAAAGATGGCAGGATTGACATTGAAAGAAAAGAGAAAATGGCTTTAATACTCAATGAATTGATTGAAGAAAAGATCAAATCGCACTTGAAAAAATATGTGATAAATGAAGACCGACTTGAGGAGTTGGTAAACAAAGCATATCTTCGCAAAATAAATCCTTACAATATTGCTGATAAAATTACTAAAAAAGCTCTTGAGGAAAAAAAATCTTATGAATAAAAAAGAAATTTGGAAAGAAAGGTTTAAAAAAACGGAAAGTCGTAAGGAAAAATTTACAACCGTTTCTGATTTAAAAATAAAACCGCTTTATACACCTGATGAGATTTCTAATTTAGAATATGAAAAAGACATAAGTTATCCTGGCGAATTTCCATTCACACGCGGTGTTTATACAAATATGTATCGTGGGCGACTTTGGACGATGCGGCAATTCTCCGGATTTGGAACTGCTCAAGATACGAATAAACGGTATAAATATCTTTTGAAGCACGGTCAGACAGGACTTTCTGTTGCATTTGATTTTCCAACGCTTTATGGTAGAGATTCTGATGACCCTTTCTCTCTTGGAGAAGTCGGAAAATGTGGCGTTGCGATTGATACTCTCCACGATATGGAAATTCTCTTTGATGGGATTCCGTTGGATAAAATTTCAACTTCAATGACCATAAACCCACCTGCAGCAATGCTTCTGGCAATGTATATCGTAGTAGGAGAAAAGCAAGGATTACCTGCAGAGGTTCTAACAGGCACGATTCAAAACGATATGCTAAAAGAATATCAGGCACAAAAAACCTGGATTTATCCACCTGAATCCTCAATGCGAATCATCACAGACATTCTTTCATATTGCTCGGAAAATGTGCCAAAGTGGAATACAATTTCCATCTCAGGTTATCACATAAGAGAAGCAGGTTCTACAGCACTTCAGGAGTTGGCATTTACTTTAGCAAATGGTCTCACTTATGTTGAATACGGAATAAAAGCAGGTTTGTCCGTTGATGATTTTGCTCCTCGTTTATCATTTTTCTTTAATTCTCATTTGGATTTTTTTGAAGAGATTGCAAAATACCGCGCAGCACGAAGAATCTGGGCAAAGGTGATGCGTGATAAATACAAAGCCCAGAATCCCCGTTCGTACTTAATGAGATTTCATACCCAAACCGCAGGTTGTTCTCTCACAGCACAACAACCTGAGAATAACATCATCCGCACAGCATTTCAAGCATTGGCAGCGGTTTTAGGTGGAACCCAGTCGCTTCATACAAATTCAATGGATGAAACCTATGCTTTACCAACAGAGAAATCAGTAAAAATCGCATTGCGGACTCAGCAACTTTTGGCTTATGAAACGGGAGTTGCAAATACGATTGACCCATTAGGTGGTTCTTATTTTGTGGAAGCATTGACAAAAAAACTTGAAGAAGAAACTTATGAATACTTCAATAAAATTGAAACTTTGGGTGGAGTTGTTCCTGCAATTGATAAAGGTTTTTTCCAACGGGAAATCTCTCGCAGTGCCTATGAATACCAAAGAGCATTAGAGAAGAAAGATAAGTATCATATTGGGGTTAATATATTTGAGGAAGAAGAAAAGATTGATATTGAGACATTAAAAATTTCAAAAGAAGTTGAGAAAGAGCAGAAAAGAAAACTTAATAAAGTTAAAAAAGAACGAGATAATGTAAAAGTAAAAAATACCTTAAAAGAGCTTTTGAACGCAGCAAAAAATGGTGAAAATCTAATG
Organism: Candidatus Cloacimonadota bacterium; assembly: GCA_014384665.1. Classification (GTDB taxonomy): domain Bacteria; phylum Cloacimonadota; class Cloacimonadia; order JGIOTU-2; family JGIOTU-2; genus JACNFI01. Next base: position 8,386 of record JACNFI010000388.1, on the reverse strand, counting down.
CCGAAAATTCTTGATTGCGTGAGAGAATATGCTACTTTAGGTGAAATGTGCGGAACATTAAAAGAAGAATTTGGAGAATATAAAGAACCGATAATATTTTAGAAATAATAAGAAATGAATAAAATATAATCCATTTACCTATTAGGTGGATGAGATCTGCAAAATTGGTTATTTTACTTAATTTCTACTCTAAACTGTCATTCTGAGTGAAACGAAGAATCTCATAACTTGCTGCATAATAAACACATAGAGATTCTTCACTTCGTTCAGAATGACAACGTTGCGTGATATTTAATTATTTTGCAGAACCCATCTATTAGGTGGATGAAAGGAGAAAAAGATGAAAAAATATTTACTATCACCAGGACCAACTCCTGTACCGGAGGAGATTTTGCAGATTATGTCTGAACCAATGGTTCATCATCGCACACCTGCATTTAAAGCTATGGTTGGACAGGCTATTGAAGGATTGAAATATGTGTTTCAAACAGAAAACGATGTGCTAATCTTCTCTGCATCAGGAACAGGTGCAATGGAAGGTGCTGTTTCAAATGTGCTAAACAAAGGTGAGAAAGCGATTATTATAAGAAATGGGAAATTTGCAGAACGCTGGGGTGAAATTGCTGAAAAATATGGTATAGAATCTCTCTATGTTGATTTACCATGGGGCACTGTTGGTCAACCTGCAACTCTTGACAATTTGCTAAAAGAAAATCCAGATGTAAAAGCAGTTTATACTCAATTAACTGAAACATCAACCGGTGTTGTGATGCCAGTTAAGGAACTTGGAGAAATCGTAAGTAAAACTGATGCATTGCTTGTAATTGATGCAATCTCTGGTTTAGGTGGTCAGGAATTTTATATGGATGACTGGAATGTTGATATATGTGTTGCTGGCTCGCAAAAAGGACTTATGCTTCCACCAGGACACGCTTATGCTGCGATTAGTGAAAAAGCATGGACAAAAATAGAAAAATGTACCCAACCAAATTATTATTTTGACTGGAAATTATATCGCAAAAAACTTGCTACTAACACGGATCCTTTTACTGGTTCTGTCTTACATATTAAGGGTTTATTAAAAGCGATTGAAATAATTAAAGAAGATGGAATCCAGACAAGATTTAATCGCTATCGCAATCTTGCAACTGCCTGTCGTGCTGCGATAAAAGCTCTTGGATTAGAGATGTTTGCTGAAACTCCTTGCGATGTAGTAACTGCTGTAAAAGTCCCAAAAACTGTTGATGGCTTGGCGTTGGTGAAAAAGATGCGAGATGAGTATGGATTTACAATTGCTGGCGGACAAGCAGGTGTTAAAGGCAAAATTTTCCGTATTGCACATATGGGATATATTGAGAGATTTGACATTATAGCTGTAATCTCTGTATTAGAAATGGTTTTGCATGATTTAGGCTGGAAATTTGAATGGGGTGCTGGACTTTCTGCTGCACAGAAGATTCTTGCGGAGGAGTATAAGTAAATTTGAAGTTAAGGCAAAAATAGTAGTAAGATTAAAAGGCGGGATTTGTTTTCCCGCCTTTTATACACTATTTGTTCCAATATCACGAGATATACGAAAATTCATGTTAAATATTGGTGAGAGGTTGAAAGAGAGGTGATTTATTAGATTGATATTACAGGATTTTTAATCTTGTATTTTTAACAAAAACACCATTGCAAATGGTGTTAGATCAAAATAAAAGAAGTAAATTTACCAGTTTACTAATTCACTAATTCACCAGAAATATGTCCCTAAAAATAAAATCTGTTACCAAGCAATTTATTGCGAATAATGTTGGTATTCAGCCCAACGATATCCTTGTTTCAATAAACCATCATCCAATCAATGATATTGTTGATTATAAATTTTATCAGTCTGATGAAAATTTAAGAATAAAAATTCAGCGGAATAATTGCCAGGAAATTTATAAAATAAAGAAAGAATTTTCAGAAGACTTGGGTCTGGAATTCTGTGAAATAAAATATCGCAGATGTAATTGTAACTGTACCTTCTGCTTTGTAGACCAGATGCATCCGCAAGCACGTTCATCACTTAAGATTAAGGACGATGACTTTAGACTTTCATTTATCTATGGGAATTTTATTACGCTTACTAATTTGACCAATGCTGATTATAAAAGAATTGTTGAGCAGAGGCTTTCCCCACTTTATGTATCTATTCATACGACCAATGATAAACTTAGGAAAGAAATCATGCGGTATAAAGCTCAAATCAATATCAAAAAGAGGTTGAAATTTTTTACTGACAATGGGATTCAAATTCATACGCAGATTGTTCTAATTCCTGGGTGGAATGATGGGACTGAGTTAGAAAGAACAATTTTTGATTTAGCAGGATTCTATCCCTCTGTTCAATCAATTGCTATTGTGCCAGTTGGATTAACTAAATTTAGAGAAGGGTTAACGCCCTTACAGCCTGTTGATATAGATTTAGCAAAAAAGGTAATTTCTGATTCAATGAAATGGAGGGAAAGATTGAAACAGGAATTTGGTACTGGACTGGTAACTTTATCAGATGAGTTTTTTCTTCTGGCAAGAGAAGAAATTCCAGAAGAAGAATATTATGATGATTTTCCTCAAATTGAAAATGGTGTGGGAATGGTTAGAAAGTTTTTGGCAGAATGGGAATTAATTTCTCAAAAATTGAAAATAAAAAATAATCAAAAATCAATTACGATTATTACAGCAGAACTTATTTATCCAATAATCGCGGAATTGGCAGGTGCGTTTCAAGAATTTCATAAAGTAGAGACAAATGTAATGAAAGTTAAAAACGAATATTTTGGGGAAACAGTTACAGTAACTGGCTTATTATCAGGTTGCGATGTTATGAAAGCGATTAAAAAAACTAATCGTGGAGATTTGATATTTCTTCCGAAAAATATGTTTAATGAAGATGGGCTTACATTAGATGGAAAGACAATTGAGGATTTGAAAGTTGAAACTGGGAAAATACTTAAAATGGTATAATAAATATTCCGCTGGTTCAAGCTTAAACTTGAAACAAACGTTACGCTTTACTCAAGTGGTTGTTGAAAAAATTAAATATTTTGGTTTCAGCCTTAGGCTTCCACCAAAGGCGGATTCGCCTCAGGCATGGAGATGAGCCTTTGGCTCACAATTAACATAATTGAATTAGCTTCTGGAGGAGAAGACAGTTAGGTTAGCCGGTTTGTTCGAGGGATCTGCTATTCACCAGCTTCTTTTATAATAACTTCTATTAGGTTATCAGAATAGAATCTTTTATTGTTACGCAATTTTATTATAAGAGGTTTTAATTCTTTAATAAGTCCTTTTTTCTTACAGATTAATAAAAATCCCAATACTCTGATATATTTAGGGGGTGTAATAATTTCATTATCATATACTGAAAGGACAAATCCGCATTTTATGAGTTAAGAATACTTGATAGTGTAAAAGTTATTTTATTACACCCCCTAAATATTCAAATTTTCTGCAACAGTCCTCCCTTTAAAACCATCAATTAACAAATAATCAGCATGTATCTCTTTAGCTAAAATTATTGCTTCACCCTCTCCTTTATCAACAAATAAAGATAATTCATCTGCATTATCAATTTTCTTAATCTTATCTTTAAAAAAATCTGCTAATAGATTGGCTTTGGGTTTAGTTAAATCAAAAATTATTTCCTGATATACTTGTTGTGGAATATAAACCTCATCAAAGATTTCTAATAATAAATCTAATTTATCAATTATAGCTAAAGATATTAAAGGTGATGTATCTGCAACAATAATTTTCATAGTAATTCATCTTCTAACATTGAAATCTCTTTTTTAAGGTCTTCATCCGGATAATTAGCCAAAGAAATCTTATTTTCAGATAATATCTCAGAAAAGTTCCAATAAGAAATTCCAGCAAGTTTTGCAGCTTTTCCAAGAGATAATTTGCCCATTTCAAATAATTTCATTGCAGTAAAAATTCTCATTTGCATTTTAAGTTCATTAATATTATTATTTAATGCTATTAAAATATCCCCTGGTATATCAAACTCTAAATGTTGAGTAGGCATTATTTTTACTCCTTTCTATTCATTTTGTTTCTTATATACTCATTTAAAAGTCACTTTGGAAAATGAAAAAACTTAATCATTAATACTATCATACTTTTAATTAAATAAAAAAAAAGATAATTTTTTGTAAAGTTTTTTTTAAAAAATATATCGTATAAAAATAAAGGCTGGAGATGTTATAAAAGTATTTCTATAAATAGATATTGTAATAAAAAAGCCCAGACATAGATCTGGGCTGGATTGCTGGTTCAAGTTTATAACTTGAACCAGCACAACAGCCATAGGTTTCCCGATAAAAAAATCGGGATCCGCCTCAGGCGGAGATAAGCCTATGGCTCACAATTAGCATAATTGAACCTGTTTTAATTATTCAGCAATCATAATCTCATTTTAAATTCAACATCCATTTCCAAACAGGAATAATATGAACCTTTATACCTTCGTATTTTACTTCGTCTTCTTTATCATAATTTAAAATATAACCTTCCCTGGCTTTAATTTTATCACATCCATTCTTTAAGCCTTTTAATTCTCGCTTTATGTTTTCATCTGTAAGGCTGTAACAAACCTGAACTGCTAATTTATCTTTCAAATGTTCATAAACAATAAAATCGCATTCCTTAAGATTCTTATAATAATAAATCCAGTTATAACGATGCTTTAATTCAAGGAATACTATATTTTCTAAAAGTTTTCCTTGATTAACAGAAAAGCGAAATGCTAATAAACTTATAAACCCATTGTCAATGGAATAACTTTTCTTCTGAGATAAAAGTTGAACCTTATGAGAATAATTGAATTTTGGTATAATAAAACTCATAAAAGCTTGTTCAAGATAATATACATAATCCCGAATAGTATTACGATGAGAATGCAAAGAATCTGCTATTTTCTTTAAATTCAATAAAGAGGTTGAGTTACCTAAAAGATACAAAGCCAAATTTTGAATTAAATGAGAATCACGGACTGAAAAGCGAGGAACAATATCTTTGTAAATAATAGTATTAAAATAGGATGATAATAACTCTCTACGAATTTCTAAAGATTCTGTATGTAATGTTTCTGGCATAGAGCCATAGTTTAAATATTGATCAAAATAATGGAGTATTTTTTCTTTATTCAGTATGATTTTTTGTTCGTTTTCAAACGAAACTCCATAAAAGGATAGCATTTCTGTGAAAGAAAAAGGATATAACTGTTTTTCAATAATTCTGCCTGATAACTTTGTGGCGAACTCACTTGATAAAAGTTGGCTGTTTGAACCAGTGATAAAAATCTTTAATTTACCTTTATTTTGGTCGTAATTATATTTAAGCCATGTTTCCCAATTTGGAATAGTTTGGATTTCATCTAAAAATAAAAATATTTTCCCTTTTGGATCCTTAATTTTTCTATAAGTCTGTAAAACTGTATCCAGTATTTTGGAGGTTTGTTCTCCTGCAAAAGCTGGAAGCTCAAGATTAGTAAATAATATATTATCCGGATGAATACCATTATATAACAGATAATTAATAAGTTGCTTTAATAAAAAACTTTTTCCACATCTTCTAATTCCAGAAATCGCAATCACTTGATCTATATCACATAACGCTTTAAACTTATCCAATAATTCCCTGCGAATCCCACTATCATAATTTTGATTTTGCCAGTGAATATTCTGTTCGTATAAATATTTTTCCATAAAATTCTCCTATTGCTATTTATAAACAGCAATACAAATAATTTATTGTCTGTCATAGATGTCAATAAATTTAATAATCTTTCCTTTTATTTTGATATAAAATCCTGAATTGAAATATGTATAAAAAGTTTCGTTGTTAAAACATGATTCGTTGTTAAAACATGAGTAGTATATAAATTTAAAAAAGCCCAAAAATAAATCTGGGCTGGATTGCTGGTTCAAATTTTAAATTGATTGTATAGGAATTTCCTCTTTTTTTGACATATAAGTTTTGGATTGCGAAATGTCTATTTTGTCTGTTCTCAACCCCAACTTCGTTTGGGGTTAAGTCCAACCAATCGGTCAATATCAATTAGGCAGTTGTTGAATGAATTAAACACTCTAATGCTGGTTCAGGTATGTTACCTGAACCATTCATTTTAGTTTCTTCAAACATTGCTGGTTCAAGTTACAAACTTGAACCAGCACAACAGTCATTGGCTTCCCGATAAAAAAATCGGGATCCGCCTCAGACGGAAATGAGCATATGGTTCATAATTAATATAATTGAATTAGCTTTATAATTAAAGTTTACGGCCAATATATTTTTCAATACTTTCCTCATCATAATCCTTATGACCTTTTAATTTAAGTACTTTTATTTCATAATATGCTTGCCTTGTTCTATGAACTACATGTGCCCAATAACAAAGTATTGAAAGTATCAAAATTATTATATAAAACCGCCAGTTTGTCTTGAATGAAAATTTGGTGATGAAAACTAAAAAAGAAATAAAAAGAGCAACAGCAGTATTTCCACTTCCTTCTTTTAATACAACAAAGCGTTCCCTTCTATCTTTTGCATAGTCGGATATTTTCTCTTGTTCAATTTTTTCATTTCTGTCATCAAACAACTCTCTTGACTTTTTACCTAGTTTAGTTTTAAAAAATAAAATCCGAAGTGGTCTTGGATGAGCACTGTGTAAACCTAATAATTCACCAAACATTTGGACACATAAACCAAGAATAAGAAAGGATGCAAATAAGATTACCCCAACCAACAAATTCAAATATTTGGGAAATGAAAATACTATTATATCTGAAGAGTTTATTATTATTGTATATGCTGTTAAAAATATAATTGCTCCTGGCACAATTTTCCCTACCAAATCTCGCATAAAAAACTTTTCATAAAGCGTTTTTGCAAAACCATTCATTTGAAATTCCTCCATAAATTATATTAAACTTTTTACAAATTAGAAAAAATACAATATTTTATTTAGATTCTAAACCAAATTACATATAAAATTATTCAATTATTTATAGTGGTTTATTTTCAAAAATTATAACAATAATATCCCAAATTAAGTATAAAATATTATTCTAAAAATCACTTCTTTTTATGTCGAAATAAATTTTAGGGGTAAGAATAGAATCTAAATTTTGTTGGCAGTTATAATCATAATAACCCCAACTTGCCATAATTCTTCCAGAATCTGGTGGAAATAAATCATAACATCCATTTTCTTCTCCATAAAAACAACGCCAATATGTTATATCCATTTCAGGAGTATAATCATTATACTGTCCACTTTCTCCTTCCCAATGATAATTTATAGTTAATTTAGGTCTAGTTGATGAAGATGATTCTCTTGAATAAAATCTAAAATTATAATCTTCTCCAATATAATCAGGATAAATCCAAAAGCCATAATTGAAGCCACCATCAATTATCCAATATTCTACTATGTCTAGGGCATCCCAATAAACAATAGAACCACTTCCATATCCAGTTTGGCCCCAACTACCCCCTGTAAAATCTCCACAGTTTCCTGATTCATTAAAATAACTATTGCATTTATATAATTGAAGACTAGAAAATGGAATACCTGGTGTCATAAGTACAATTTCTAATTGCAATATAGCACTGTCAATAATAGGTATAGGTTCTTCTCCTACATCAATATCAAAATCAATTTGCGATTCATATTGAGTGCCATTTTCATCTTCATAATTTAATGTAAGTGTGAAATCAAGAACTTCATCAGAAGGCATACAATAAACCCAAAAGTCAAAATCATTAATACTCCATTCACTTGATCCAGGAGAAATATTGGGGAAACTTGTAAATGGGTCATCAATATTACAACAGTTTAAGTCACTACTTGGCAAGGATAGTTCACCTGTTATATTATATGCAGTAGCATTACCATTATTTTTAACTTTTACCTCCAAGCTTATGTCTTCAGTATCATTAACTTGTCCATCGTGATTACAAAAAGTATTTGTAGCTGTGTTGTCATCTATTATTTCAATCTCTACGATTTCGTTTAAATTTGGAGATGATTCTATAGCTGTAGCAGTTACAGTTACAGTTTTTGTATCACCAGCACCAGAAACTGTGATTATGCAAGTTTTTGTTTCTCCACTACTGAATGAACTGAAATCAACGGTTACAGTAATATCATCGTGTTCTCCTGTGGAACTTCCATCTGTTGGATTAACAGACAACCAATTACAACTTTCAGTAATTGTGTAGCTTAAAGTAGAACCAGGATCTCCACAATTCCAGACTTCAAATGTTCCTGTTGTAGTTGGTTCATTAATAGTTAATGAAGTTGGTGAAACCCCTCTGTGCCAAGATGACACTGGACATTTTTCGACACTAATTT
>JACNFI010000387.1 GCA_014384665.1 Candidatus Cloacimonadota bacterium | reverse complement strand
GAGGACTGTTCCCATAACCAACTGTGCCTGTGGGACTTATAACGCGACACTAGTGATAATTTTTATAAAGGAGTGCTGAAACGAGTTCCGACTTGTCGGAACGAACTTTCAGCCTTGTATCACCGTGTACGCAAAGATTGCGAAAAGTTTACCCCGAATCCCCGATTGAATCGGGGACGGGATTCGTTTTCGCACTCCAAAAAGATTATTTTAAAAAACTGAGGATTTAATATTAAGTTTCTTTACCTATAGTTTTTGAAAGAGAACCAAATTAAACAATTATGAAAGTTCAAACTTGACATATTAAAGCCCATAAAAATAAGTCTACTATTTTTATAGGGATATATAAAAATAGTAGGGTAAAATGTTAAAACTAAGAGAGGTGTTAATTTTATAAAACCTTTGCGCTTTCCGCGTCTCTGCAGTGAAACAATAGGAGGATAAAGATGCTGAAACGAAGTTTTAGTCCCGATCAATCGGGGAGAAAAATATTATTTATTACAATTATTATCGCATTTGCTTTTATGCTGACTTCATGCTCAAAAAAGACCACCTCTCCAGAAGGAGGGCTGTCTGCACCCTCTAATTTACAGATTACTCTTATAGTAGATAACCAGATAAAACTGAATTGGATTGATAATTCTACAAATGAAACAAAGTTCCTCATTGATAGAAAAGAAGGAGTATTTGATTGGTTTGAAAATTATGGAGAAGTTGAAGCTAATATTACAGCTTTTACTGATAATATACCCACTAACTCAGATACAGTTTATTCATACAGGGTAAGAGCATTTGATGGCAATGATTATTCTGAATATTCTGTTCCTGTTGGATGGTTTGCACCGTGTACTGCTCCAACAAATTTACAATTAGAGCAATTTGCTCAGGATAGTATAAAACTAACATGGCAAGATAACAGTATTGGTGAACTTAATTTCAGAATTGATAGAAAAATTGGCTCTGAAGAATGGGAAGAAGAATATAAAATACTTGAACCAGATACTACAACTTATATTGATTACAATCCTTCATTATATGATACTTGTTATTACAAAGTTTTTGCGGCTTGTGGAGATTCTTATTCTGATTCCACACAAAATTATTTCATACCATTTTTACCAGCACCATCCAATTTAGAGATAGATACTTTATATGCAACATCTGTTAAACTAACCTGGCAGGATAACTGTGAAGGAGAAGATGGATATTTAGTTTATAAAAAAGAAGATGAGAGTGATTGGGATTCTACAAATGTTCCTCCAAATACAGAAGAATGGACAGATGAAGATGTTATTCCCGGGATAGTAAATTATTATAAAGTCTGTGCTTATGTTGATAGCAATTACTCTGCTTATATTGAAGCAAATATTAACACTTTGCCAGCACCAACAAATTTACAAATTGAACAACTAAATGTAACAAACTTTAAACTTATATGGCAGGATAATAGTATTTTTGAACAAGGTTTTAAGATTGATAGAAAAATAGATAATGAAGAATGGATAAATGAATTAGGTTATGTTGATTCTAATATTACTGAATGGATTGATAATTCAGTTGGAAGGAATTACGAAGTTGTTTATTATAGAGTTTATGGATATTATGAAGAATACAACTCTAATAAAATTGAATCAAACAGTAATATTGTTTTTCCTGATCCATCAAATTTAACATATGAAAAATTAACAATTTCCAGCATAAAACTAAATTGGACGGATAATTCTAATGGCGAGGATGGTTTTAAAATTGATAAGAAGGTTGGAGAAAATTATTGGCAGTTAGATTATGTAATAATTGGAGAAAATGTAGAAGAATGGACTGATGAAAATGCTGAGATTAATGAAACAATTCAATATAGGATTTATGCTTACTGTGGAAACAATATTTCTGCTTCTATTGAGACAGGTGAGATAGATAATACTTTTCCAGCACCGTCAGATTTAACATACCAGAAATTAACAATTTCAAGCATAAACCTAAATTGGATAGATAATTCTAATGGCGAGGATGGTTTTAAAATTGATAAGAAGGTTGGAGAAAATGAATGGCAATTAGATTATGCAATTGTTGGAGAAAATATTGAAGAATGGACGGATGAAAATGCTGAAATAAATGAAACAATTCAATATAGGATTTATGCATATTGTGGTAATAATAGTTCTAATTCCATTGAGACTGGTGAAATCGATAATTCTATTCCAGCACCATCTAATTTAGATATAGAAGTTCTTTCAGAAACTTTTGTAAAATTAACATGGCAAGATAATAGTGAATTTGAAGATGGTTTTAAAATTGACCATAAATCTGGAGAGGAAAACTGGGAAATTTGTTATGGATTGGTTGAGATAAATATTGAGGAGTGGGTAGATACAGAACCTGTTTCTGGTGAAGTAAACTACTATCGGGTTTATGCATATTCTGGAATATATTATTCATTATATGCTCAGGACAGTATATATCTTTTTAATGATACAATACCACCTTCTAAAGTCCATCTAACACCTCATCTATGTGATGTGGGAGACCCTGGATGCACAGATAGAACAAATGGAATTGATGCAGTTCCAACTGGAAGTGAACTCACATACAATTGGATGAAAA
>JACNFI010000386.1 GCA_014384665.1 Candidatus Cloacimonadota bacterium | reverse complement strand
AAGTATGAGATCCGTTATGGCGAGCAATATCAGTGTGCAGTTCCTCACGCACAAGTGCTTAACCAATTATTTGATGAGCTTTGCAAAAAGTATAGCATCACAAAAAAGATGAAAGTGTATGAGGGTTCGCAGGCAGTTCAGAGGGAGTTGTTTTGAAGAAGATAGATTCGGATACTTTGTAAAAATTGACAGCTAAGTTAAAATTCTAATAAATTTAACCTGCTGTTTAGTTATATTTATTACTTAGCCCTATTAATTATTTTTATGGATTTCAAAATGTGGAAAAAACTAAATTAACTTGCAAAAAAACCTATGAAAGGTGGGCAAAATGAAAAGAATAAGTAGAATTTTAGTTTTAGTATCAATGCTAAATGTAATGTTTGTGTGTTATGCTTTTGCAGACACAATTAACATTCCAGCAGATTACAGCACGATTCAGGAAGGTTTAAATGCTGCTGTAGATTTTGACACTGTACTAGTAGCTACAGGCACTTACTCTGAAAATATTAGTTGGCCTTCAACAAATGGCATAAAACTGATTGGTGAAGACAGAGAGACGACAATTATTGATGGTAATCAACAAACAAGTGTAATTCGCTTTGAAGAAGATTTAGGCGTAATTATTGATACAACAACTGTAATTGATAACTTCACCATACGAAACGGGAATAGCCAATATGGAGGTGGTATATATTGCAATAGTGTCAGTCCGAGCTTGATAAATTTAATAATAACAGACAATTCAGCTATTGTTGGTGGTGGATTTTGTTGCTTCTTTGAATCCAATCCTAATTTTAATAATGTAATATTCACAAATAATTCAGCTAATTCTGGCGGAGGTATTTACTGTACTTCCCCCCTCTCGAACTTAAATTTGAAAGAAGTGAGCATAAAAAACAATTTTGCTTACAATGTTGGAGGTGGCATTTATTGTGACTATTCCAATCTAATCTTTTCATCAGAGAGCCGTTGTAATATTTTTTCGAACACCTTAGAAAGCAGTAAAGGATATGGTGCAGATATTTTTTTTATGGGTTACGACACGATACATGTTGTTGTAGATACTTTTACAGTAATGAATCCAACTGGTTATTATGCTTCACCTGTCAACAATTTTACTTTTGATATTTTGCACAGTGTCGTGAATGATCTAATTAATTCAGATGTGTATGTCTCCGTTGATGGTGATAATGCGAACAGTGGTACTTCACCAGATGAACCATTTAAGACAATTAAATATGCATTATCGAGAATTTATTCTGACAGTATGAATATCAACACAATTCACCTTTCAGAAGGAGTTTATAGTAATTCAACTAATGGAGAAAGATTTCCAATTAAGTGGTGCAATTATGTAAATTTATCAGGGAGTGTAGAAAATGAAACGATATTAGATGCCGAACAATCCGGTCGTGTTATGGAATTCATAAAAATCTCTGATGCCTACATACAAAACATCACAATTACTGGTGGTTCATACAACGGGAGCGGTGCTGGGATTTATTGCAAAGATAATTCAAGTCCGGTTTTTGAGAATGTAAAGATAACAAATAATTCAGGTGAAGTTGGTGGTGGGATATGTTGTTTGAATTCAAATCTGTATTTAGTAAATGTCGATGTAACTAACAATTCAGCAAATTATGAGGGTGGTGGAATCTTTAGTTATTACTCCAGTATAATTTTAGATAATGTTAACGTCTCAACAAACTCAGCTGAAGCCGGAGGTGGTTTTTATTTTTGGAATGATCGGAATTCAAGTTTAGAAAATGTCTCAATAAAGTACAATACTGCTCAAGAAGCCGGTAGTGGAATTTATTGTGATGCCTCTACTTTTCCGATTCTTTCATCACAGAATCGGTGTAACATCTTTTCAAACACTGTAGAAAACAGCAAAGGATTTGGTGTAGATATTTTTTCCAAAGATTGTGATACAATTAATATTGTTGTAGATACTTTTACAGTTATAAATCCAACAGATTATTATGCTTCACCTGTCAACAATTTTACTTTTGATATCTTGCACGGTTTTGTGAATAACCTAATCAATTCAGACATGTATGTCTCTGCTGATGGTGATAATGCTAATAGTGGCACATCACCGGATGCACCTTTTAAAACAATTAAGTATGCATTATCGAGAATTTATTCTGATAGTATGAATATCAACACAATCCATCTTGCACCTGGTGTTTATAGTAATTCAACGAATGGTGAAATATTTCCAATTATGTGGAGCAATTATGTAAATTTATCAGGGAGCGCAGAGAATGGATCAATACTTGATGCTAATCAATCAGCACGAGTGATGGAATTTATACAAATTACTGATGCTTCAATACAAAATATTACAATAACTGGTGGTTTAGCATCCTATGGTGGTGGAATTTATTGCGATAATTCTAAACCTACATTAGACAATGTAAACATAATTTACAATTCAGCTGATCAGGGTGGGGGGATTATTTGCTCCTCTTCTGATATTGTCTTTATAAATAGTATAGTATCTTACAATACTGGGAATTATGGAATTTATAATGATCCTTATAATCCTGGAGAACCAATCATAACCTATTCAGATTTCTTTAATAATGAAGGCGGTAAT
>JACNFI010000385.1 GCA_014384665.1 Candidatus Cloacimonadota bacterium | reverse complement strand
ATGCCAGTTGAACTTTGGCTTCATTTCATTTTAGGAGTTATGATAATTGGTTCTATTGCTGCCTTAGAGATGAGGGATGTTCTCTCTGCTATTATTGCTGTAGGAATTGTAGGTTTGGCGTTATCACTTGCTTTTCTATTCTTGCAAGCACCAGATTTAGCATTAGTCCAGTTTGTTTTTGAAATTTTATGTGTGATTATTTTAATCAGAGCATTTACCCATAAAAAGGCACATAAGATTGAGTCAAAGACAAATATTCTAAAAACCGCAGTTGCTGTTTTGATTTTAGCAGTAATTTTCGTTTCGAGTATTTTTGCATTCAAAGAATTGCCATCTTTTGGCGAACCAATCGTGAGAATTGCAGAAAGATATTTAGGAAAAGGTCTTCAAGAAACCGGCTCGGCAAATCTGGTAACTTCTGTAATCCTGGATTATCGTGCTTATGATACTTTGGGCGAGATAACTGTCTTGTTTACTTCTATTCTGGGAGCATTTGCAATTTTGAGGATTATTGGGAGGAAACGTAAATCATGAATGAAAAACAAGGAATGAGTATAATTGTTAAAACTATAACGCGCTTTACTGTATGGCTGATTTTTCTATATGGGTTATACATTATTGTTCATGGGCATTTGACGCCCGGCGGTGGTTTTGCTGGCGGTGTAATTATTGCTTTATCTTTTGTCCATCTTACGCTTGCTTATGGGAAAGATTTCTTTTTGGAAAGACATAAAATTTCTACATTACATGATTTTGAAGCAAGTGGTGCACTCGCCTTTGTGATTATCGGGATTATTGGTATTATCTGGGTTGGTAGTTTTCTTGCAAATTTTATCAGCACAGGTCAACCATTTACATTAAAAAGTGCAGGAATAATTCCACTCTTGAATATCGCAATTGGTGCAAAGGCCGGTACAGCACTTTATTTGGTTTTTTATTATTTAGTAACTCACAGATCTTTCAATGAATCAACAGAGGAAGGAGAAGCAAAATGACACTTTATTTAATGGCTTTTTTTCTATTTTTGGTTGGGCTTTACGGAGCAGTTACCAAAAAAGATATAATAAAAATAATTCTAAGTATTGGCATTATGGGATACTCTGTGAATTTATTTTTGATTTTGATTGCCTATCGCACAGGTGCTATTTATCCAATATTATCTAAAATCGAAGATTTGGGAATCCCAATGGTTGACCCGCTTCCCCAGGCATTGGTATTAACTTCTATTGTGATTGAACTTGGTATCACTGCTTTGCTGGCAGCACTGGCAATTAGAATTTATGAAAAGTATAAAACTTTTGACATTACGAAAGTCAGGAGATTAAAAGGATGATTACTCCATATTTTGTTATTATACCATTATCTGCTGCTTTCCTGATTGCTCTGATTGCTCGTAAAAAGGAAAATATTGCAGCAGGAATTGCTTTGATTGCTGGACTTGCACTTACTGTGCTATCAATATACTCATTTGTTCTTCTGTCCAAAAGTGATGGAGCAATTTATTACCACTTTAGCAATTGGAAAGCACCGATAACAATTTCGTTAGTGCTTGATTATCTATCATCATTTATATTGATTATAATTAGTGTAATATCTCTATTGGCAATTTTCTATTCATTTCAGTATTTGAACCATTATACTGGAAAATGGCAGTTCTTTGCATTGTTTATGTTGATGCTTACTGGTATGAATGGCGTTGCATTGACAGGCGATTTCTTCAACCTCTTTGTATTTATAGAAATTTCCCTTTTCGCTGCATATTCTTTAGTTGCATTCGGATGCGAAGCAGAAGAATTGGAAGCTTCCTTTAAATATGCCATTGTTGGTGCAATCTCATCTACAATGATTCTCTTTTCTGTTGGAATTCTTTACAGTTTCACATCTTCCTTGAATATGGCTGATGTCGGACGAGTATTGCTAAATGAGAAAAGTAAAATTCTATATCTGGTTTATGGAATGCTGATTATGGGGTTAGGACTAAAATCAGCGTTAGTTCCATTTCATGCATGGTTACCAGATGCACATCCTGCTGCTCCAGCACCAATTTCATCTATGCTTTCTGGTGTATTGATAAAGGTTCTTGGAATTTATGCTATGATTAGAATATTTTTTAATGTATTCAATGCACCGCAGATTTTCTTACAAATTATGTTGGTTTTAGGCACTTTGTCAATGGTTGTTGGTGGATTGATGTCTCTCAAACAATGGGACATCAAGCGTTTGCTCGGTTTCAGCACGGTCAGTCAAGTTGGTTATATTTTTTTAGGAATTGGTTTGGGAACACCTCTTGGCATTTTGGGAGCAATTTTTTATCTTTTAAGCCATTCTATTTTCAAGGCATTACTGTTTATGAATGCCGGTGCAGTTGAATATGCGTTGGATACCAGAGATATGAGAAAAATGGGCGGATTGAGTAAAATACTTCCTGTAACCTCATCTACATCAATGATTGGCTCGTTAGCAATTTCTGGAATTCCACCATTTAATGGATTTTTTGCAAAATTGATAATCATAATTGCTTGTATTCAGGCAGGACATCCTGTTTATGCAGGTTGGGCGATTCTGGTGAGTGTCATCACACTTGCTTATTATCTTAAAATGCAGA
>JACNFI010000384.1 GCA_014384665.1 Candidatus Cloacimonadota bacterium | reverse complement strand
AGCCGAATCCTCTTGCAGGAGGTTCAACAAAGATAAGTTTTCTTCTTCCAAAAACAGCGAGAGCAGAGCTAAAGATATACAATATTCGTGGAGAGTTGGTAAAGGATTTATATAATGGAATAGCTTATGGAGATGATGAAGTAGAAGAAGTTATCTGGGATGGCAGAGATGATAATGGAGTTGAGCAAGTTACTGGGATTTATCTTTATCAGCTAAAAGTGAATGGCAAGGTATATGAAACGAAAAGACTGATAGTTATAAGGTAACGCAAGTGTCCTCACTTGCGACACAATTTCGGGATGTTACATTAAAAGTTAATGGAAAAATTTATGAGATGAAGCGACTGATACTCCTTCGTTAGGACTTTGGAGCACAGGTTTTGATGAGATAGTGCGTAGAGCGTGAAGCGTGGAGCGTAAAAGCGAAAAGCGTGAAAAAGACCTTACTCTAGCTGTCAGGGATTTATCCTTCGCAGTCCCGATCCATTCAGGCTCGGTGCCTGACCGAGACTAATAAATTGGTAACCACAATTGCGAGTCTGTAGTATAAGCTTGCCAGAAAAAAAGGAGTCAAGAAGTGATGATTCACAACTTCTGATTCTGAAGAATCGGAATCCAGAAATTAAAAGAAGGCGGCATTTGTAAATGTCGCCTTCTCCTTTTTACGATGGGTATTCATACCTGAGCAATTTTAATCATTCAAACTTGACAGAAAATTCTGATTTGATTTTTTTACTCTAAATGAAAGGCAAGACAAAACACATATTCATCACAGGCGGTGTGGTCTCATCTCTTGGAAAAGGTATCGCTTCTTCATCCATTGGATTCCTTTTAAAAAAATTGGGTTATGAAGTTACTATTCAGAAATTTGACCCTTATTTGAATGTTGACCCCGGAACGATGAGTCCGTTCCAACATGGTGAAGTATTTGTTACAGATGATGGAGCTGAGACAGACCTTGATTTAGGTCATTATGAGAGATTTATTGATAAGTCATTATCTCAAAAAAGCAACTGCACTGCAGGACAAATCTATGACACTATTATTACAAGTGAGCGGAAGGGAAAATATCTTGGTAAAACTGTTCAAGTCATTCCACATATTACTAATGAGATAAAAAAAAGAATTGTAAGTTTAGATAAAGATTCTGATATCGTGATAACCGAAATTGGTGGCACTGTTGGTGATATAGAGGGATTACCATTTCTTGAAGCCATTAGACAGTTCCGTCTGGATTATGGAGCAGAAAATTGCTTTTTTATCCATCTTACTTTAATCCCCTATATTTCTGCAGCAGGTGAATCTAAAACGAAACCAACCCAACATAGTGTGATTAAGTTGCGAGAGATCGGAGTTCAACCAGATATGCTTATTTGTCGGTCAGAAAAGAAAATAACTAAAGAGATGATATCAAAAATTTCTCTTTTTACAAATGTGGTTCCGGAAAATGTTATTAAGGGAATTGATACTTCATGTATATATGAAATTCCTTTAGAATTTTATGAACAGAATGTACATAAGATAATTTGTGATCATTTTAAAATTTCTGTTTCATCAATTGATTTTTCAAAATGGAATAAAATGGTATATGATTATAAAAATTCCCAAAAACAAGTTACAATTGCACTGTGTGGAAAATATGTTTGTCATCAGGATGCTTATAAAAGTGTTGTTGAAAGTTTATTTCATGCAGGCATATCCTCTTCTGCAAAGGTAGAAATCAAATATATTGACACTGAAAAGCATTTCACAGATATAGATTTTTACTCTAAAGAAAATATAGAGCAATTAATTAAAAATGTAGATGGGATTCTTGTGCCAGGTGGTTTTGGATTAAGAGGGATTGAGGGAAAAATTTCCATTATCAAATATGCCCGTGAGAATAATATCCCCTTCTTAGGAATATGTCTTGGTATGCAGTGTGCAGTTATTGAATTTGCTCGTAATGTTTTACATTTTAAAGATGCTAATAGTTCGGAGTTTGATGAGAAAACGACTCATCCAGTAATTGATTTAATGCCTGAACAAAAACATATTAAAAATATGGGTGGGACAATGAGATTGGGAGCCTATCCTTGTAAATTGAAACCAAACTCTGTTGCTCATAAAATTTATAATGAAGATATTGTTTCAGAAAGACATAGACATCGTTATGAATTTAATAATGAGTATAGAGACAGTTTTGAGAAAAATGGAATGATAGTTTCTGGGATATCTCCAGACAAAAAATTAGTAGAAATAGTTGAGATTCCCAAAAATAAGTTTTTTATTGGAGTTCAATTCCATCCAGAATTCAAATCCAGACCTTTAAAACCCCATCCAATTTTTCGTGATTTTATAAAAGCAGCAATCAGCCAGCCTGGTGGATAAAAAGAAAAAGATTAATAAAAATGGCATCTTTATTAGAATAAATTAACCACCGAAGTCACCGAAACACACCGAACAAAAAATAAATAAATAATTTTCGGCGAATCTCGGTGTTCTCGGCCTGCCTGGTGTAGCCTTGACGAAGACAGGTGGTGAAAAAAGAAACAATGTTATATTATTGAGATATATAAATTTGTGTATCCACAAAAAGGAAATTCCTATTCAATCAAGATAGAAGAAAAGTTTTGGAACTTCAGAACACCATAGAGCAAAAATTACCAAATATGATATATTGCTTATATTGTTATGGCTTCCGTGTCAACCAGCACAGAATAGACGCTGACTTCGATATTTTATTGATAACTAATGAGAATATTAATTGGAAAATAGAAGAAAGAATTATTGATATAATTATTGATTTTGGCATTGA
Organism: Candidatus Cloacimonadota bacterium; assembly: GCA_014384665.1. Lineage (GTDB taxonomy): Bacteria > Cloacimonadota > Cloacimonadia > JGIOTU-2 > JGIOTU-2 > JACNFI01. The sequence continues at coordinate 9,979 of JACNFI010000384.1, read as the reverse complement.
TAACGATATTGTCTTTGACCCACAAATTCTAAGTAAACAAGATTTTGAAAAGAATCTTAGTGTTATGCCTTTTATTGAAAATGTGAAAAGAGATGGAATTAAGGTATGGTGCAGATGTTCCCGATGAAAGATGTGAGTCATAGCATCATTTATGATGCTTTTTTTGAATAAGCGAGCCCTGACCAATCGGGATACATTCTCGCAAACCGAGAGAACGAATGAAAAAAAAATATACCTCTTTAGCTATAAATAAAAACACCAAATTTACAATTATTTCTGGACCTTGTGCTATTGAATCTGAAGAAACCTGCTTTGAGGTTGCAGAAAAGTGCCAACAACTCTGCAAACAATTTGATTTTCAATATGTTTTTAAAGCTTCATATAAGAAAGCAAATCGCACTTCAGGAAAGTCCTTTAGAGGTGTTGGTATTGAAAAAGGACTTGAAATACTAAATAAAGTTAAGGATAATTACAATGTTACAATTTTGACCGATGTGCATTCGGTTGATGAAATCAAACCAGTAAGTAGGATTGTTGATATATTGCAAATTCCAGCATTTTTATCCCGTCAGACAGAACTGATAGAAGTAACCGCGAAAACTGGTAAAATAGTTAATATTAAAAAAGGGCAATTTATGTCCCCTAATGAGATAAAACTTGCTGTTGAAAAAGTGTATGATGTTGGAAATAAGAATGTCATTGTAACTGAAAGAGGAACATTTTTTGGTTACAATAATCTGGTTGTTGATTTTCGTAATTTTCAAATCATAGATGGTTTTGGCATACCTGTAGTTTATGATGTTACGCATAGCTTACAAATGCCAGCATCGGGTAATATTTCTGGTGGTAATCCTGAATTTGTTTTAAGTATGTCAAAAGCTGCTGTAGCAACAGGACACATTTCTGGACTTTTTGTTGAAACTCATCCAAACCCCAAAGAGGCAAAAAGTGATGCACTTTCAATGATACCTTTGTCTCAAATGGAAGAACTGCTTGGGGAGATAAGAAATCTGTTAGAGGTTAGAAGTTATAAGTTATAAGTTAATGGCAAAGTTAGAAGATTTAGAAATATTTAAAGATGGGCTTAGTTTAGTAAAAGCTGTTTATAGTATAACTGATAAATTACCAGAAAAAGAAAAGTTTAACTTAACATTACATCTAAACAAAACAGCTGTTCAAGTTGTGTCCAATATTTGTGAAAGTTATGGAAGAAAAACCCAGAAAGATAAAGCACATTTTTTAGATATTGCTTACGCCTCACTTATAGAGGCAATGGGACAATTATATATTGCTAAGACCTTAGGTTACATATCAGAAAAGAAACTTTCGGATGCTAAAACATTTGTTGAAAAATATAAATCCAAAATTTTAAAATTCAAGCATAACCTAAAATAATTGATATTACTTCTAACTTCTAACATATTACTTCTAACCTTTGAGGAACTATGACCTACAAACTAATGATTTTTGACATAGATGGCGTCTTTACCAATGGCGGTATGTATTATAATGATTCGGATGAAATCGGAAGAAAGTTTAATACCAAAGATGGACTGGGAATCCGACTCTTACAGCAAACTGACATTATCCCGATAATCTTAACAGGAAAAGAATCGGCATCTATTTGCAGACGGGCAGAAGTTTTACAGATAGAATTTGTTTATCAAAATGTGAAAAATAAGCTCAAAAAACTTCTTGAGATAGCTAAAAAATTTAATATTGAATTGAATCAAATTATTTATATAGGTGATGATTGGAATGATTTCCCTGTACTTGAAAAAGTTGGACTTCCGATATGTGTAAGTTCTTCCCCTGATGAGATAAAAAAAATTTGTAAGTATATTACAAAAAATGAAGGTGGAGATGGTGCTGTTCGTGAAGCTATAGAATATGTGTTAAAAAAGGAAGGTCTGTATAAACAAGCCATTCGTAATTTTTTAGACTATCTTAACAATTCTGAATGAAAATAACTACAACTTCAACTATAATCATTATCTTTTTATTAAGTGGCATAAGTTGTCAGAATAGGGAACCAGAGACAACTTCAGATAACCAGATTAAAAGATGTCTTGAAATTACTGACTCAATAATTGTATATAATTCTTTCAGAGACAAGATTGAATGGTTATTATATGCAGATGTATTGAAAAAATTTACTAAAGAAAATATCTTACATTTCAAAAATGTAAAATTAGAGATGTTAAGTTCCGATGGAATAGTTTCATCAACAATTTATGCTGACAGCGCAAAGGTAGATGATAATAATAATAAAATTATTGCTAAAGGCAATATTCAAGTATATTCCAAAGAAGGTAATCTTTTTGGCAATTTACTTGTTTGGGATAGAAAGAACGATAAAATCTACTCAAATGACTGGGTGAAAATTATTAAAGATGGCAATACAATTTGGGGTAACCAATTAGAAAGCGATTCGCATTTTCAACATGTTATACTAAGAAAAGTTTCTGCAGAAGGTGAAGTAAGTGAAAGCCAAAATGTTTGGTAGAATTTTTTTTGTTATACTATTAGGATTATTCTCTTCCTGTCTAAATGCAAATGAGGTAAAGTACAATTATATTCTTAAGAATGCAGACTTGATGAAATTCGATCAAACCCTGAATGATACAATTACTACACTTACAGGAGAAGTAAATCTAATTTATGATGATATAGAATTTTTTGCAGATAATGCTCAAATCTTTCAAAAAGATAAAATCGTTAAGCTAACAGGCAATGTTCGTGCAATTGATGATACACTGGAAGCTGGTGCACATCAGGCAATATATTTTCATAAAAAAAATGAATTGAATTTACAGAAAGAAGCTTATTTCATTGAGAATAGTAAAAATGACACATTAAAATATATCAAAGCAGATAAAATAAATTATTTAAGAGATGTCAAAAAGGTAGAAGCAAATGGTTCTATAACTGCTGAAGATTTTAATCAAAACACTATTTTGGTGTGCGGAAAATTTGATTATGATTTCAAAAAAAAATATGGTCAGGCAAGAATAAATCCCATATTAACTTTTAAACGCAAAAATATCGTGAAAGTGCTTTGCAAACAGATGGAATTTTTTTCCAGTGAAAAAAAATTCACTGCTACTTATGATGTAAAGATAGAAATGAAAGATTCCTATGCAATTGCTCATTTCCTTATTTATTTTCAAGAAGAGAAAAAAGCAGTTTTGGTTGGCAATCCAAAATTTTATAGTAAAACAACTGATGCATTAGCAGATGAATTTCAAATTTTTTTTATTGATGAAACTATTGATAAAATATATCTTATAAAAAATGCTAAAATATACTTTAAAAATGAAAGCCAAACAGAAAAATCAAATTATATTTTTGCACAAAAAGTGATGTTCGAATTAAATGACAATAAACTAAGCTATATGAATGCAGAAAAAGTTGCGGAAAGTTTGATGGAAAAATCAAATAAAACCAAAGAGGATTTTAATATTAATAAGCTTACTACTAATCAATTAGAAATAATATTTGATAATGAGGAAGCTATTGAAAAAATTATCGCAAATAATGATATTTTTGGTATATATAAATTCATGCCACAAGAAGATTAGATTAAAATTTTATTATGGAACTGACAAATAGTATTATTAGAACTGAAAAACTTGTTAAAATTTACGGGAAAAAGAAAGTTGTAAATGAGATTTCTATTGAAGTTAATCAAGGTGAAATAGTAGGATTGCTCGGACCAAATGGTGCAGGTAAGACAACTACCTTCCACATGATGATAGGTTTGATAAAATCTAGCTCAGGTTCTGTTTTTTTGAATGGTGTAAACATAACTAAAATGCCAATGTATAAGAGAGCAAGAATGGGTATTTGTTATTTATCCCAGGAACCATCTGTATTTAGCAAACTTACAGTAAAAGATAATATATTGGCGATATTAGAAACTCAAAAGTTATCAAAAAAACAGCGAGAAGAAAAGTTAGAAAATGCTCTTTCTGAATTAGACCTTACAAAGCTTGCTCGGCAGAAAGCTTATTCACTTTCTGGGGGAGAAAGAAGAAAATTAGAAATTACTCGCGCTCTTATAACAAATCCAGTTTTTCTTTTTCTTGACGAACCATTTTCTGGCGTTGACCCTCTCGCTGTGTCAGATATTCAGAATATCATCAAAAAACTTCAGAAAAAAAATATTGGTATATTAGTAACAGACCATAATGTTTTAGATACTTTACAAATTACTGATAGAGCGTATATTATTTACGAAGGCCGAGTTCTTCTTTCTGGCACTTCCAATGAACTCGTAAATGACCCCCAAGCAAGAAAAATATATCTTGGTGAAAAGTTTCTAAAATATGATTTCCAATAAAAGATGTTAATATTAAAACCTTTCCCCTTATAATTATGAAATACCGGAGCATTAGAAAACCTAACTGGCTTATATCTCATCAATTAGGTGCTTCAAAAACCGCAGAAATCTCAAGATGGATGAAAGAATATAATCTCCATACCGTTTGCGAAAGTGCAAAATGCCCAAATAGAGGTGAATGCTTTGAAAAAGGAACAGCTGTATTCTTAATTCTTGGCGATAGATGTACTCGTAATTGCAGATTCTGTGCTATTAAAACTGGAAAAAATTTACCCGAACCTGATCCTGATGAACCAAAAAGAGTTGCAGAAATGGCAAAAAGATTGGGTCTAAAACATGTTATTATAACTTCTGTAACTCGTGATGATCTACTTGATGGTGGGGCAGAGCATTTTGCTAATACTATTAAAGAAATAAGAAATATTTTAGGAGATGATATTTTTATTGAGGTTTTAACTCCAGATTTTTTAGGTCAAAAATCATCTTTAGATATCATTATTAATGAAAAACCAACTGTATTTAATCATAATCTTGAAACAGTTAAAAAATTGCATCCCAATATTAGACCACAGGCAAGTTATGATAGGTCATTGTCAATCCTTCTGTATGTGAAACAGAAGAACCCAGAAATAATAACCAAAACAGGAATAATGTTGGGACTTGGTGAAAAAACTGAAGAGGTTTTAGATTTAATTCTTGATGTAAAAAATAATTTTGTTGACATTATTACAATTGGTCAATACTTGAAGTCAGATAAAAATAATTGTTCAGTAAAAGAATACATTCATCCAACCACATTTAACCTTTTCAAAAAAGTATGTGAGCAAATGGGCTTTTTGTATGTTGAATCAGGTCCATTGGTTAGAAGTTCATATTATTCAAAAAGTTTGGATAAAATAATAAAAAAGAATAATTATCAGTATCGGTGACTAGACGGGTTTGATTGACATCCAATGAATGCCAAGAAATATGAATAAAAATATTAACCGAAATTGCTTGTTAACAAATAAAAGGCAAAGCAAATTATTAGGATGAATGGGGCGATAACTATGGATACCAAAATTGGTGAGTGGATAATACTCTATTTTTCCCACAAAGGAGACAAAATTTTATATAATGACATTATGAGAGGAGGGTTAATATGCAAGTATTAAAAGCTAAACAAAAACTTGAAGAAATAGTTAGTATGCTTCCAGAGAGTAAGTTGAAGGAAGTAATTGACTTTGCAAGCTATTTAAGAGATAGAGAAGAAGCTAAGGAATTTTTAAGAATGCAGATGAGTTCAAAGGTTTATCTGGATTGGCTGAGCCCTGAAAATGACATTTACGATGAGGTCTTTAAAGATGAAATTAAGTAGGAGTAATATTGTCCTTTGCAAATTTCCAATGCCTTCAGAGGAATTGAGGAAGTTTAAACTAAGACATGGCTTGATTGTCTCAAAAGATTTAAACAACAAAAGACTTGATGATGTTATTATAGCTATTTGTACATCTAACATTTCAAGAAGTCAAGAACCAACACAATATCTTATTGAAGGAAAGGAGATTGTTCAAGCAGGAATAAAGGTTGCCTCGGGCGTTAAATGTGAGTCTTTATTGACCATAAACAAATCAATGCTCATCAAAGTCCTTGGAATCCTTTCTGAGAATGGAATTTGTAAAGTTAACGAGTGTTTAAAGAACGCTCTTGGATTGGAGTAGGGATTCTGAAGTGTATTTAGTAAATATAATAAATAACCCAAGTTAGGACCTATAATTTGTAACACTCCGCCCCGTTTTTCTTAGTAGACTACTCCGCCGAAATAGCTTTGTCCCGTTCTCTTTAGTACTATGAAGGGTGAAATGGATGAATATATCGGAGTCTAAATTATCCCGATTATATCGGGTCAAGCAAGGATGCTAATATTACAAAACGCAATTGGATTAATTGTGATGTTACTTCTAAAGATTCGCGGCTAAAAGTTACAAAAGACAAAGAAAGGTGGTAAAAATCCACCGAAGGAGGATAAAATGCAAATAACAATTACAGCTCGACACTTTGAGCTATCTGAATCTATAAGAGATTATGCTGAAAAATCAATTAGAGGACTTAAAAAATATTTTGAACAGATTATCGTTGCTGACATGATACTCAGCATTGAAAAGAATAGAAATATTGCAGAACTGAACGTAAAAGTCAAAAAGCTGAATTTAGTATCAAAATCAAGAGAAAAAGATATGTATGCTGCAATTGATAGTTCTGTAAAAAAAATGGAAAGACAGGTTAAACGACATATTGGAAAATTGAAAAGACATCATCCAACAAATAGTAGAATTAGAAATTTTCAAAATCAAGAAATCAAAACAAAATATAATATCTATTATAAAAACATCAATCTTGTTGAATTAGATGTGAATAGTGCAATTGATGTTATGAATAGCAATAATGAACCCTACATTATCTTCAGAAAAAGCGGAACAAAAAAAATTAACTTAATAAAAAAGGTAAATAATGGTTATGAACTTTCTGAAATACAATAATTGAGGAAAATATGAATAAATTAACAGTTGAGATACTTTTTAATCTAAACAAGAAAGACTTTACATTGAGTTTACTTTCCGCTAAAAAGGGACTTAAAAAACAGATAACAACTCCTGAATTAAGCAGACCTGGGCTTGCTTTAGCAGGATATTTAGACACTTTTGCACATGATAGATTACAGATATTGGGAGAAACAGAAATAAAATATCTGAAAACATTATCTCCTTCAAAAAGATACGATGCAATAAAAAAAATTCTTTCACAGTTTGACATTACAGGTTTTATTGTTTCAAAAGGAATGTATCCAAGTAAGGAGCTCATTTTTTTAGCTGATGAATACAATATTCCAGTTTTGCAATCAACACTTACAACAATTAATCTGTATCATGGTTTAAATATTTTTTTACAGGATTGGTTTGCACCTTCAAAGTCAATTCATGCAACACTTGTAGATGTTGCTGGGGTGGGAATTTTAATTACCGGTAAAAGTGGAATTGGTAAAAGTGAGTGCGCTCTAGAACTTATATCCCGTGGACACAGACTTATAGCAGATGATGTGGTTAATATCAAAAAAAGAATTAATATAATTATGGGAGAAGCTAACAAGAAGATAGGACATTTTATGGAAATCCGAGGGATTGGCCTTCTGGATATAGAAAAAATGTTTGGTATCAGAGCAATTCGTATGCAGAAAAGAATTGAAACACAAGTAGAATTAATTCCGTGGCGTCATAATATGGATTATGAAAGAATAGGGCTAAAAGAGAGATTCAATAGAATTCTTGATGTGGGAATTCCAATCATATACCTTCCTGTCTCACCAGGGAAAAGTATCGCTGTTATTATTGAAGTTATTGCAATGAATCATATATTAAAAGCATACGGATATAATGCTGCTGAAGTATTTAATTCTAAAATTCAAGAAGAATTAAAGAGGAAAGAAAGTGTTAGAAAATATCTTGAGACTGATAAAGAATAATGATTTCAAAAGAGCTTACCCTTAATAATAGATTAGGGATACATGTCAGACCTGCATCTCTTATTGCGAAAATTTCATCAAAATATAAATCTAATTTTATTATTAGAAAAGACGATATGGAAGTAAATGGTAAAAGTGTTATGGGAATAATGATGCTTGCTGCAGGATATATGACAAGATTGGAATTAATTGTTGAAGGAGTGGATGAACAAGAATTGATGAATGAATTGGTTATACTATTTGAAAATAAATTCGGGGAAGATTAATGAAAATTTTAAAGGGATATCCTATTGCATCTGGATTAAATGCAGGTAAAGTTGAAATTACAAAACTTCACATACCTAAGGTGTCATCAGAAAATATTAAGAGTTCTGAAATAGAAAAACATATAAAAAGATTTGATAACGCTCTGGAAAAATCAATATCAGAATTACAGCTTCTCCTTTCATTTTTAGAATCCGGTGAAATTGAAGTGCATGATATTGTTTTATCACACAAGGAAATGCTCAAAGACAAAGTTTTTATTGATGAAATCAAAGCAAAAATTAGTGATGAACTATTGTCTGCTGATTATTCAGTCCACTCGTATATTGAAAAAATAATAACCCATTTATCTCATATTGATGATGAATATCTATCACTAAGAAAAGAGGATTTTAGAGAAATCAGAGATCGTTTAATTCGTAATTTGGCTCTTGATTATACTGATAAACCAAGGAATATTCCAGAAAACAAAATCATTGCTGTGAAAGAAGTCAGTCCCGGTTTTCTTCTACACATAAAAAATATAAATGCAATAGGATTTATTGCTGAAAAAGGTGCACCAAATTCCCATTCAGCAATAATTGCAAAATCTATGGGAATACCAGTAATATTTAATCTAAAAAATCTCTCTCATCATATACATAATGAGGAGTTTGTAATTATCAACGGTAGTTCTGGGATTGTAATACTCCAGCCAACAGATAAGCAGATTGAAGATTATGAAAAGCAAAAAAAGAAAGAATATGAAGCTTATTCAGAAAAAGTAAGGTTTAGCAAATTACCCACAATCACAAAAGATAAACATAGAATTCAATTGATGGGTAATATTGAATTTCCAGAAGAAGCAAAAAAAGTGGAATTGCAATATGCTGATGGAATTGGCCTTTTTAGAACAGAATTTTTATATTTTGCTGAAAATAACTTTCCTTCTGTACAAAAACAATATGAAATTTACCGGAATTTAATTGATATCTTACCTGAAAATAAACCTATCTACATTAGAACATTTGATGTTGGGGGAGATAAAGTAAGTCGGGAATTTGATATAGAAAAGGAGTTGAACCCAGCTTTAGGATGTAAAGGAATTCGTTTCTTGCTAAGATTTTCTAAAGTTTTCAAAGAACAAATTATAGGTATTCTTAAAGCAAGTGCTTTTGGTAATCTTAAGATTATGCTTCCTATGATAAGTACCGCAGAAGAAGTAAACAAAGCTAAAAAAATAATAAATAAAGTTAAAAAATCATTACAAGAAGAAAATATTCAGTTTAATAAAAACATTGAAGTTGGTATAATGATTGAAGTGCCTTCAGCAGCATTGATGGCAAACCAATTAGCTGAAGTTTCAGATTTTTTTAGTATCGGAACTAATGATTTAACCCAATATGTCCTGGCTGCAGACCGTAATAATGAAACATTAACAGCAGAATTTAATTACTTTCATCCTGCAGTTTTACAGCTTATTGAAAAGACAATAAATGCTGCAAATAGAAAAGGAATTCATGTATGTCTTTGCGGGGAAATGGCAGGAAATCCAATTGCTATTCCATTACTACTTGGAATTGGATTGAGAAATTTTAGTGTAAATGCTGATAATATCCTATCTACAAAACAAAAAATTGGTAAATATACATTGCAAAAATTGAATAAAAAGTATCAAGAAATAAAGTATCAGTCAAGTAATGAAATAAAACAATTTTATAGCAATTTAAGTAAAGATAAGAAACAAATATTAGGCACTTAAAAAATGAAACTTACCAACAAGTTGTCGTGAAATTTTTCAATTAAATGACAAATATCTCCCGACGAGTCGGGACTAATATCTAATAATCCCGACTTGTCGGGACAAATATCAAATACCAAATATAAAAGGATTA
>JACNFI010000383.1 GCA_014384665.1 Candidatus Cloacimonadota bacterium | reverse complement strand
TTATAAAAACGAATTGGTTGTGATGCTTCTTCAGAATAAGAAAATATTTCGTTTATTATTTCAGGGTTTTCCTTATCTGTAATGTCAATCTGGCAAAAATAGTTAGTAAAAGGGTCATATCCTAAGCCAATGCTATTAACATACGCATAATTGTCCTTAACACCTAAATATAATGTCCAACCATATAATGGTAATCTGGATAATAATTCTATGCAACCATCACCATAAATTTCATATATTTCAAATCCATAATTTGATGTAATATAAAGATATGGAAATTCAACTTTAAGATTCTCTTTTGAGTGATATACACCACCTACAGCAAATTCACTTATTTTGTTTAACTCAAGTTCCTGGGCAATAGATAAAGAATAGATACAAATAAATATTATAATAATTAAAAGGTATTTATTCATGGTAATCTCCAAATCTTAATTGTAGGGGCAGAAGCGAAACTTCTACCCCTATACTAATTGTTAGTCATCTTCAGGAATAGTGGGATCAACAACACCACCATAAAGATATAGATGACAATCTACAAATGGCTGGAGAGATTCTGAATCCTCATCACAAGAACATGCAGCATGGGCTGTATAAGTATGATAAGTTGGTAAAGAGGGTGTTGTAACATGATGATCATTTTCCCAATAACATCCTGGCACCTGTTGTCCTGTATAATCATCTGTAACCCACACACTAAAATGTTGACAACCGTAAGTATGAGTATAGATATCATATACAATTCTTTCTTCTACTTGTTCACCTTCCGCAATCAAGCTCCCTGCTAAAAACAATCCAAGCAAGATTGCAGTTATTGCTATTTTCTTAATCATCTCTTTCTCCTTTTTTAGTTTTTTTTGGTTTTACCTGTCAATCTTTCCCAATTTTTTTGGCTAAGTAAAGCCAGAATATATATTTGGCATTTTACACCTCCTGTTTTCGTATTTTGCCTTTTATCCTTTCATTATAAGAACATACATATTAGCCTGTTTTATCATAAGTAAATGATGTATATCTCACCATCTTTTTCAATTATGATATAATTGTTTGATACTGCGAGAATAATGTATTCTTCTCCCATCAACTCTTCCTCTGTAATAACTGGATAGTCTATTCCCTCTTCTAAATATACTGAAAGGATAATTTTATCTTCATTACTTGACAAACTTTTCATCTCTTCTAAAGTTAATGAATAAATTTCAGAGTTAAATAGAAATATAATTATGGAAAGTAGTAAAATCACTGAAAACCAGAATTTCTTTTTCATAGTATCCTCCTGGTCCTTTTACTTATATATCATAAAAATTGTGAAAATCAGACAACACCACTCAAAAAAGATTAGAAATGTTACAAAAAATTAAGGAAACTAATCTGCTGAATTTACGGAAACTTGCATTTAAACAGGCATTATATCGCATAGGTAATGTAGATACAGCAGAAGATATTGCATCACAAACCATATATACTTATATTCTAAAACATGATAAAATTAAAGAGCAGGCAGAAGTAAGTTGGATTTGCAAGGTTGCAGAAAATTTTTGTAAGCAATATCTGGTAAAATCAAAGAAAAAAGCATCATTAAAACAACAACTTATTAGTTCAGAATTTTATACAGAAGACATTAAGACTGAAAAGGATTCAGAATTATTTGATGCTTTTAATGAAGCTAAAGTCACACTTTCTGAAGATGAGTTAAACACCCTTATGTTTTACTTCCACTGTGATAATAGCATTAAAAAAATGGCTGAGATAAGTGAAGAGTCTTATGTAAGATTACAGAAAAGGATTTTTCGCATTAAATCAAAATTGAGGGCAGAAACTTATAAGAAGATGGGTATGATTGCCACAAAAAAGATTGTTAGTGATAGTCTAAATAATGTTATTATTCAGTTTCTCAAGAGATTCAAATATCATCTGGAAAATAACTCTCTTGATAAGATGTATTACTACTTTTCTCAGGTAGATTTGGAGCAATATAATCCATGTTTTCACATTAAAGGAATCATTGATTATGAAATAATTTTAAAGGATTCTATTTATACTGTGTATGTAGTATTTGATGCAAAAGAAGGGGATGTTGGTTCTTTTTATTTCTCTTTTAAGGTGGATGAGAACAATTATCTCAAAATTGTTACTCAACCAAGACCGCATAAAAGAGTAATGAAATTAAATCCTGAAGACAAAGAGATGGTTAGAAAAATATTACAACATTCTAAAGAGGCAAAAAGTGGGATGGTTAAATTTTCGGAAGAAGATAAAAATATATTGAATCAATTTGCAGTTAAATATGAAAGAAAAAATAAATAAAAATTACCAGGCTTTTGCCTAAAGCTAACTATTATAAATAAGCCATTTTTGTCTAACTAACTGATATTTAAGAAGTTCTGAAAATCAACTTATGCACTTTGATAAAATATGCCAAAATTCTGTAGTTTGCTTATTGAATGAGAGTTACGAGAAAACAAGCGATTGACAGTTGGTTTATCCACAAGTTATTCACATAAGATTCTATCGTATTATTGCTAATTTCAAGAATTCAGTTCTGTTGCCTGTTTTAAGCAAACAAAAGTATATTCCAGAAGCTAAATCATCGGGTAAAAATGGCAATTCATAGGTAGAATTTTCATTGCAGTATTTATTCAATTTTTCAGTTAATTCCCCAGCAAAATTATAAATAAAAATTTCTATTTCCCCAGAATTTTGAGTTGAAAAGATAAACTTTCCATCTTGGCCATCTGCAACGACATAAGGATTCGGAAAAAATTTGAAAATAGGTTCCTCTGAGAGAAAAATCACTTTTAATGAGTCACTCTTGTTCCCAAATTCATCTTCTGCAGTTAAACAAAAAGTATAACTGTCATAAGGGAAAGTAATTTGATAACTCTGCTCGCTTGTAGAATCCAAAATTGATATAAAGGAAGTATCTGTCAGGGTTCTATACTGCAGTTGATATTTGATAAAACTCGCATCTATCGCATCCCAAGAAAAGTAAACAAGATTTCCTTGAGTGGAGATGTCAAATTCTAAAATTTCAGGTGGTTCATTATCATCATTAAAATAAAAATTCAGAAACCTATCCCAACGAGTTTCTTTCACAAAGGAAAGTTGATAATATTTTTCCCAAGTATATAAACTAAATGAATATTGAGGAAAATAAACTGACATTCTACCAAGCTCTGGGTCAGGTTGACTATAGACAGCCATAGAATTAACAATCATAGAATCTATAATAGACTTAATTCCCTGTGCGGATGAAGATATACTTGGTTCACTACATTCAGAAAGCAATAAAAAGTATTGCCATAAATCTACATTTTTATAATCAAGTATATCACATTGTGAGTAAGTATCATAATATATATCATGATATAATGTATCTGAAAAAGAATTTGTAAAATCCTTTAATAATAGTTCCAGATTGTTAAAATATGATGTGCTTACAGCAGACATAGAAATATTCACACCGCTCTGACATCCGGAGACATAGGAATTAATGTATCTATATACAATTTCAGAAGAGTAATTTTCTGCAGAGCAAGTTGGATTATCAGTTAGATAATTGAAAATTCCATATTGAGAACAATAAATTTCATCATCACCATAATAAATTCCATCCCAGGGAACTTCTTCCTCTGACCCAATTACAAAATCGCAATATTCAGATATTTCACCGATAACTTCAACCATTTGCATAAGACAAGCATCAAAAGTAATAATATCAATGTAACAATTTATTTGAGAAATAGCTTCATTTAATTCGCCATCTGCAACACTGATATTATCACCAAAAGTATCATCATTGCAAACAGATTTTGTGATTTCATCATCTTTTCGCCAACCATTACCATGGTCCCATATAATTAGCATTTTTTTAATAGAGGGGTATAATGAAAAGCCCCAATTTGCGAAATTTGAAATCGTAGATGGGTCCGCAGAATTAATCTCTCCCAAATCATCTAATAATATTGAACCTATTGAATCAGGATTATCATCGTGGATAATCAAATATCTTCTTGTGGTTGAAAAATCAAAATGAGAGGACATATCTTCTAATGGGTCAATCTGAACTATTATGTTTACAGAATCTGTTGAACCCACAGACTCCATCTCATTCATATCATCAAAAGCTACATTAAATAGACTATTATCTGCAGCCATATAGACAAGCACAGTCCACTGGGCTAAAGCAAAAATGTGTGAAGTAATACACATCAATAAAATAAAGATAAGGAATTTTTTAATCATTTACTAAATATTCTCCGAGTTATTTGCAAATCTTCTTGTGTGTCAATTTCCCACCATTTGATATTTTTTGTTTTCAGACCATAAAAAATATGCCCATCATCAATATCTTCTTTGATAATTTGTTCATAATAGATATTTATATCGCCTCGCTTGATATGTTTTTCTAATTTTTTTAAGAAATAGTTTTCAGTATAGTATTTACTTAATTTGTAAATATTAACAGTTTTGAATTTTTGATAGAAATCAAAATTTTTACTCTGGTGACTGGATAGATACATTTCTTTAATAATACTATCTACTGTGAGTTCAACCACCGTGCCATTCATATTGCTTGTAAATTCATCAACTACTATAACATTTCTGTGAGTGGACTTTATTAATTTTTCAATAAGTAAAGGTTCAAAAAATATATCAGCTTCAAAAAGGAAAAATCCATCTTTTAGATATTCTTTTGCCAGCCAAAGAGAATAGATATTATTTGTGGAATCATAAATTTTATTACTAATAAGGTGAAGTGTGCAGGAATTTTTGAATTTATGAAGATGTTTGTTTAATTTTTCTTCCATATAACCTGTTACAATAACAATTTCTTTTACAGAATGAATTATCAAGTTTTTTATCAGATTATCAATTATGGAAACCCCATTCACTTTTGTCATTGGTTTTGGTTGTTCAAGGCATTCTTCTTTTAGTCTTGAACCTCGTCCAGCTGCGAGGATAACTGCAATTTTCATCTGTACATAACCTTCAAATAAACGATCCTAACACCATTTGTAATGGTGTTTATTATTATCAAATAAAGATTTCAAAGTTGAAATAAACAGGATTACATCCCCATGAAAATGGGGACTGTTAGGAACAATTGGAATCTGTGCTGTGCATTCCGTTCCTCAATTTTTATACTCCTTTGCTTGCCCCTCTAAATATTCTTTTTATATCTAATGGTGTGTCCAATCCCCTCCCCGCGTCCGCGGGGATAATCGCGAATTCGGGATATGTATGTCTCATAAAAACTATTTGTTTTGTACTAATTTGGCAATTATTTGCTTAACCCGCAAAGAAGATTTTCCATCAGTATGAGAAAAAATATATTGCTTGTCTAAAAGTAATTGCTTTTTCCGTTTTTCAGAAGGATTAAGAGCTTCGTTTACAGCATCAAGAAGATTATGTGAATTGGAGATATGAATGAAAGAATTTTTCAGCCATTCACTTGTCTCGTCTTCAAGTAAGGGTTGACCATCAGAATGTTTTAATTTCTCATCATCAAGGTCAAAAATAACACCACATCTATTCAAGGCAAGGAATTCATTTATAACGCTTGACCCATCGCTTATCATTGTATCTGATATGAAAAGATATGGCATTATGTTGTGTTCATTTTTTCTTACTAAATGTAATTCCGGGTATTTTTTCACTAATTTTTCAAAGAATTTATGCTGTGAATGAGAAGCATATTTCCCACTCCAACTGTAAGGGTGCAATTTTATAATTACATTATAATTTGTAAGAAGAGAGGTAATATTCTCACCAATAAGGAAAATTGAAGTTGGTTTATATGATGGTGCATATAAAACTGTTTTTTTATCTGGATTTAGTTTATATTTTTTTATTAAAGACTTTCTATTATAGACTCCGGTAAAGAATGGGTCTAATTTCGGTAAACCGACCTTATATATATCCTCTATTTTGTCCAATCCATATTTTTTGAATTTTTCTACTCTGTACTGACCTTCCAGAAAAACAATATATTTAGTTTTCCGTTGTTTAAGAAATTCCCTATAACGAAGAGTTTTGAAGCCCGGACCATGGTCAACATTACATAAGAGTGATTGTCCATACTTTTCTGGAAATTTCAAAGGTGAACCGCAAATAACAGCATCAAAATCGTTACATCTATTTGTAATTTGATATCCCTGTTTTATAAATTTATTTTCAATCTCTTTCTTCTGAGAAATTAAAAAAACCCCCAAAAATCTTTTTTGGTTCGGTCCTATTTTCAGCCAGAGGTCAAAGTTAGAATCATCTGCCATTACTTTATAAATTGGTTCAAAACTGGGCCAATAGTATTCCTGAACCAAATCAAATAATACTTTTATCATTTTAATTCCTGTAAATAAAGAGAAGAAGTAATTTTTCTTATAAAAAAATGATGGTATTGTTTAATTGTCAAATAAATCATTATGTTAGTGGTATATTTATGATAAGATTGTAGATTTGTTGCCACAAAAAAATATTTGAAATAAGGTAGTGTTCAAATAATTGGGTCTGAAAAGGTCATAATTGTTACTTGACAAGACAGTTACTACTGGGGGCATAATATAGTTTACCCCGCAGGATAACATTTTGTATCCAACGGGGTAAACTACCAAGGGTGAATTGGCTAAGCAACATATAAACTGCTTATATGGTTGGGTAGCGATTACATTTCCGCATTTGGATCTGATGACCAGTTTTTTAATGAATCCTTACTTCTGAATGATTTATTTTCTTTTTTTACATAAATAACATTTTCATCGGGATATGTGATAATATCATTTTTATCATTCACACCACAATCAAGAATTTTTAATATCTCATCACTGTCATTGATAAATTGATGTGCAATTTCTTTTCCTGCTGGTTTGGCAAAGAAATCACCCCTCTTCACAGTGAATTCCTTATTATTAATTCTAACTTTCCCTTTTCCCTCAAGTATTAGGAAAAATTCTTCTTGTAATGAATGAGAATGATATTTAACACTCTTGGCACCAGGTTTCACGAAGTCAATATTTACATATAGTTTTTCACTACCTGCTAATGCACCCAGATATTTAGTTTTTAAATCTGATTTAAAATAAGGAGCGTCAATAAAATTATCTGGGATATCATCAAGATTATAAATTTTTATCATAAAGACTTTACCTTTTGGATTGATACATAACGGAAAAACTCACCTGCCCGCCTTCCAAAGTTTTACGGCGGACAGGCAGAAACGCAAAATGCAGATTCACCCCGTGTAGTCCCGATGTATCGGGATTACTACACGGGGTAAACTATAAACTACTTGCTTGACTTTTGAATGCTATCTTAACTAAAAAATTGGAAACCCCACTGCGTTTTCATGCCAAAGGCAGATCCTTCGGACTGTCAGGTGAAGCGGGTGTTAGGTGCTGTATCTACAACATTTAATCATTATCTTGAAGTGATTCCAAATATCCACAGTCTTTTCTTACATATTTAACTTTTACACCATATTTAGATTCTATCTTTGATATACTTTTATGAGAGTTCTCAATATATTGCTTAATATCGTGATGTGCTTTTTCATCCAATCGTTTCTGTGCTTTTATCTTTTCTTCTAAAAGTTTATTTGTAATCATAATTTCTCCTCGGCAAATAAGACTAAAGGTGTTACTATTTCCGGCATAAATAGATTCAATCGTGTATTGATAATTCTTATATGTTGCCGTTTATTTGCATTAGCTAAGTGGTTACAATTCCATGTCAATAAAAAATCCATCTTGTAATATGAAGCATACGCCAAATGAATAGCATCACCTTTTAAGATTTGTGACATTACATAATTATCAATGTAAACCTGGGCTATCTCAACAATACTTTTATCATAAGGTAAGGTTTGGATTTTTGAAGCAAATTCAATTATTCTTGCTTTGTTTGGATAATCACCTTCTTCCAATTCTGAAAGAGTCTCTTCCGAAAGCCAAATATCATAATTGTTCTTTTCAGTTTCCAACCATTTTCGTGTTAATTCTGAATAAGGTTGTAAACTTTTTCTCTTATCAAACAAATAACTTGGAATAGTTGTATCCAAATAAACTGTCTTTTTCATTAACATTTTCCTCATTATTTAAAGTTTTAATTCTAATTTATTTCTGATTATATCATAGAATTGCATCAAATTATTCGTGAATACAGCACCTAACATATATTACACTAAAACCCGCAGTATAAGCCATAGGCTCATAAATATGACTCATAATTTTTTGCCTATCTATGAAGTTAATATTCCTTAAAAGTAATATACCTACCTTTGACATTAGCACTCCAAACTGCCCTCAAAATTAATTTCTTGTAACAAACCAAATCAATATTTTTTGAAGAAATTTGTCAAATTTTCCGTAAAAAAACTACGAAGTTCATTTATCTACTCATCCACGAAACTACTCTTCCCCCTCACGGATTACTTTTATTGCATCAATCTTTGTTGTACGATATGCTGGGATAATTGTAGTAAGCAAACTTATAATCAGGGAAACACCAGCAACAATTATTAAATCAACAATTTCAATCTTTACAGGAATGGACTGAAAAGGCATCCCTGTAATTGGTATTTTAATGAAGTGCCATTTTATTTGGGCTAACAATAACCCAAGTGAGACAATAAGACCTGAGATAATACTTATCATTCCAATTAGTAAACCATTAAGCATAAATATTTTTACAATATCTTGAGCTGTCGCACCGATTGATTTCAATATTCCGATGTCCTCTCTTTTATGTGATATAAGTTTAAGATAATTTCCTATCATATTAAATGCTGCAACAAGGAAAATAAGTATAAGCACAAAGAACATAACTTTTTTTTCAAACTTCATTGCAGTAAAAAGGTGTTTTTCAAATTGTTGCCAATCCAAAACTTCAAATTCATTCCCTAATATTTTTTTAAGATGTTTTGCTATTTTCCGAGATTTTTTAGGCGAGCCTGTCATAATTTCAATAAATGAAATTGAACTTCCCATTCCCATAAATTGTTGAAGTGTTTCTAAATCAGTAAATGAATACTTCATATCATATTCGGGAATTCCCGTATAGAACAGTCCAACAACTTTAAGATTTTTGCTTTTTGGAATAAGGCCAAATGGTGTTGGTTGGTCTGCAATAGGGGATATAAGCGATACAATGTCACCACAATTTACCTGTAACCCCACAGCGATATCTGAACCTAAAATAATACCATCCTTTAATTCTTCCTGGTTTGGAGTTCCTATGTACATATTTCTCATAAGAAGCGTTGTTTGGATATGCTTATTCAATTGTATACCCTGGCAGATTATACCGCTTACATTCTTATCATGTAAAAGCATAAGTTCTGCCTGACAGATAGGACTTATGCTTGCTAATTTTTCATTAGAAATCTTATTGACCAAATTATTCCAATTTTTAATAGGAGTGTAATCTTTGTTAAAAATTTTTATCTCAGAATGAAGACCAATAATGCGGTGGGTAATATCCTGCTCAAGTCCATTCATTACAGACATTACAACGATAAGTGTGAATACTCCAAGGAAGATTCCAATTATTGAAACAATATTTCCAAGAGAAAAACCCTTGTTGCTTTCCGATTTTAAATATTTATATGCAAGTCTAATGTGATACATAATTAATGAAAATTTATTAGTTGATAATTTTCTTTCATAATATCTTTTTCGTCACAATCGCATCTTTGGGACACACTTCCACACATATTCCGCATTTGATACATTTGTCTTCATCAATTTTATGAGGTTTTTTTAATTCACCATCAATTGCGTCAACCGGACATTTCTTTGCACAAATAGTGCATCCAATACATTTTTCTTCTATTATCCTTGGTTGGGGGTGTATGCCAATTTTATCAATAATTGCATTTGTAGGACAAACCTCAGCACAAATTCCACAGACTACACATTTATCATAATCTATAATAGCTAAATTATTTTCAATAGTTATTGCATCAACAGGACATTTTTTGGCGCAGATTCCACATCCAATACAGGCAGTTTTGTTGCCGCATTTAATTTTTGCATCTTTACCCTTATCCAGAGATTTGCAGAGCACATTTACTTTTTTGCTTATAGGGATAAGTTGGATTAAATCTTTTGGGCAGGCATCCACGCATTTTCCACAGCCAGTGCATTTGTTTTCATCAATAATTCTCATATTGTTATCATCAACAGTTATAGCATCAAAAGGGCAGACACGCACACAATCATTATATCCGAGACATCCATATTCGCATAAGTTTTGTCCGTAAGAAAGTACAAGTGCCGCTTGGCAGGTCTCAATGCCTTTATTTTCAAATTTTAGGAATGTGTTGTTTATTCCTCCACTCTGACATTGGATTACAGCGATTTTTCTCTCTTTTGTGCTCGCTTTTATTCCCATTATTTTTGCAATTTCATGGACAACTTCCTCACCGCCCGGAGCACAGAGATTTATTTCTGTCTCTTCTTTTACAATTGCCTCAGCGTAGCCAGCACATCCAGGAAAGCCACAAGCACCGCAGTTAGCACCGGGAAGCGCTTTTTCTATTTGCTCAATTTTGGGGTCTACTTTTACATGAAATTTTTTTGAAGCAATTGCCAAGCCGATTCCGAAAATTATTCCTAAACATCCTAAAACAATTATTGTTGTCAGTATCATCTAAAACTCCTATTTTCAATTTTCACCGCAGAGACGCAGAGGTATATATTTTTTTTAACTTTTCAAATGTTAACTTTCTCTTCGTAATCATAAAATTTGAGGAAATTTGTGTTAATTAGTGGCTAAATCTTCAATCCGGAAAATCCCAAAAATGCCAGAGCCATACAACCAGCAATGATAAATGCGATTGGCATTCCCTTAAGAGATTTTGGCACATTTGCAAATTCTAATCTCTGCCTGATGCCAGCCATTAGCAGCAAAACAAGGGTAAAACCAATACCAGCAGAAATGCCGTTAATTATGGATTCCAAAAAATTATATTGTTCATTTATATTCAAAATAGAAACACCCAAGACAGCACAATTTGTCGTAATCAATGGAAGATAGATACCAAGTGCTTTGTAAAGTGCTGGTGCGGTTTTCTGAATGACCATCTCTACAAACTGCACAAGAACAGCAATGCTTAAGATGAAAGTTATTGTTCGCAAAAATGTCAGGTCAATTCCGAAAATGCTTGTATCTGGATGCAGTAAAAAATTGTAAATCAGCCAGGTAATTGTAGAAGCCATTGTCATCACGAAAATTACTGCCATTCCCATTCCAAGAGCGGAATCCAGTTTTTTTGAAACGCCAATATACGGGCAAAGACCCAGGAAGCGGACGATAACAAAATTGTTTATAAAAATTGAGCCAATTATGATTGCAAAAAGTTTTGAAAATTCCATTTATGCTCCTGATTTTTGCTTTTTGTTTTTCATCATATTTATCAATCCCATTAAAAGCCCAATAGTGAAAAATGCACCTGGCGGAAGAATGGCTACTATCATTGGTTTGTATGAGGTGGGCAGGATTGGAATTTCAAGAATTTTGCCAGTTCCTAAGAATTCACGAATTGTAGCAATTAGTATTATAGCAAGTGTGAATCCGACTCCCATTCCAATTGCATCCAGTATGGATTTCCCGACATTATGTTTACCTGCAAACGCTTCTGCTCGTCCAAGAATGATGCAATTGACAACTATTAGCGGAATAAATATTCCAAGATTTTTATGCAATTGAGGCACATACGCATGCATCACCATATCCACAATCGTAACAAATGAGGCAATAACAAGTATGTAGCACGGAATGCGAATTTTATCTGGAATGAAATTTTTAATCAAAGAGATTATAATATTTGAGCAGAGCAGAACAAATGTTGCTGCTGCTCCCATACCAATGGCATTGTTTACAGAAGTGCTTGTTGCAAGCAAAGGGCAAAGCCCTAAAGCCATCACGAAAACTGGATTTTCTTTGATTATTCCTTTTGTTAATTCTCCAAATGCTTTCATATTTCTCCTTTATACTGCCACAGAGACACGGAGGACACAGAGATAATATTTTAATTTACTTAATTTTGCCACGATTTTCAAGTTTCCTTTTTATTGCTATAAATTTCTCTCTGATGGGATTTGTGATTGCTCTTGTGCTAATTGTTGCACCAGTGATAGATTCAATATCTCCACCGTCTTTGTCCACATAAATTGTTGTTGGATTTTTATTTTTGAATTGTTCTATGAATTTTGGCTTGATGCAGTTCGCCCCCAAGCCAGGAGTTTCTTGTTGCGACACGATTTTAATTCCTGTTATCTGTAGAAGAGTATCAATTCCAACCATAGTTTGAATCTTGCTGCTGTATCCATCTTTTTCGCATTGGAATGTATATCCGACAAGTTTTTTACTTTCATTAAACCCTTTATAATAAAGAATTTTTCCATTATCACAAACTGATTCAAAATATTTTGCTTTTGGCAATACTTCTTTTCTGGCATTTTCTTGTTCTATCTTTTTGTTCTCTTCAATAATTGGTGCTGTCTTTTTATACACAAAAGCCAGAATTCCACTTGCAATCAGACAGATAATCAATAATACAACTGTGACTTTTATTATATCTTTCATTTATTTTTCCTTTGAAATTTGAAACTTGAAATTGGAAATTCTATATAGAAATCAAATTTCTATTTCCTATTTTCAATCTTTATTTAGTACTTTTTATAAATGCATTCAACTTGGGTCCTAATTCATTAATAATTTTTGATAATTTATCAATTTGAGAGTTGGGAATCAGCTTTCTACGAATTGATTTTCTAAGCCATGATTTTGTTTCTTCAAAAGAACCACGTGCATATCTATAAAACTGTTTTCTTTCTGC
>JACNFI010000382.1 GCA_014384665.1 Candidatus Cloacimonadota bacterium | reverse complement strand
ATGATTATACGGCTATTTACGCAGTATAACCATATTGAAAAAGAGGGTAATTATTGGCTTAACAGCAGTAATTACTATGAGATAGAAAAAAGTAACGAAAAATGTTTATACGGCTGTTTTAGTGCGATATACACTTTTCGCTAAGTCGTATATACATGGTTATATTTCTTGTTATAAAATTTCACTCACTTGAAAGAAAAGGAGTAAAGAGAAAAAATGAACAGTATTTTAAAAGTAAATTCAATCCTAAAACAATTTGGAAAACTTAATGCTGTAAATTATCTTTCCTTCAATATATATCCAGGTGAAATTTTTGCTCTACTTGGTCCTAACGGCGCTGGAAAAACAACTATTGTTAGGATGCTGATGGATATAATTAAACCTGATAAAGGAAAAATTGAATTCTACTTGGACGGTATTAAAAATTCGCAAATTCCTTTATCCTCTAAATTTGGTTATTTACCTGAAGAGCGTGGATTATATCAAGAAATTCCAATCATTAAGACCTTGAGATATATGGGTGTAATTAGAGGAATGAATAAAATTCAGGCTCAGAAATCATCTGAAGAATGGCTCGAAAGACTTGAATTACTTGATAGAAAAAATGAAAAGTTAAGTACTTTATCGAATGGAAATCAACAGAAGGTTCAGTTTATTTCATCCATACTTCACAATCCATTATTTGCAGTGTTAGACGAACCATTTGTTGGTTTTGATCCAATTAATCAAGAAACATTTTTAATGATTATCAAAGAGCTTCGAAATAAAGGAACTACAATATTATTAAGTGCACACCAAATGCACTTGGTTGAACGTATTGCCGACCGGATTTTACTTTTAAATAATGGAAAAAAAATTGCTTATGGAACTATTGATGAGATTAAGAAGGAATATTCTGTTAGTGAAAAAATAATAATTTATATTGAGGGTAAGCCAGAATTATCTTTTCTTCAAAATGATGATGCAGTAGAAAAAGTTGAATTCACAAACGAGAATGAAATAAAGATATACTTAAAGCAAAACAAATCATTATCCGGTTTGCTTAACAAAGCTGCTTCAAATTATGAAATAACTTCTGTGAAAACTGAACACATATCCTTGCATGACATTTTTATTGATAATGTTGCTAAAGATAAAGGAGATAACGATGAACATTAGAAATTATAAAAATGTCAAATTAATTTATGAAGTTGCTAAATGGGAATTTCAGCGCTGGTTCAAATTTAAAGAACAAATCAGAACTTTATTGATTGCGGCAATACTTAGTCTACTTGTTTTTGGAGGTAAGTCATTAATAGAAAAAAAACCTGATAAACAAATAAATATTGTAGTTATTAACAGCATAGAACTTCCAATAAAATTAAGTAAGTCAAGCAATATAAAGCTTTTGCAAAAAGAAAAAGTGAAATTGAATCACAGAAAATATTATTAAATGAGAAAACAATTGATGGAATACTTTTCATTAAAGATATTGATAATGTAGAGCTAACTGTAAATAACGAACCTGCTTGGTTGAGTGATATTCAAAAAGCACTTAATTCAGCGTGCCAGCAAATAAAACTTGAACAAGCAAATATTTCACCTGAACAGTTCAGAGATATTTTCAAACAAACGGAAATGAAAATAATTTATAATGGAGATATTAAAGAAAAAAGTAGTTTAGGTGAAAAAATCACAGCTGGAATTTTTATGATGATGATGCTTATGGGAATAGTCCTCGGTATAACATATCAATTCACAGCAATAACTGGTGAAAAACAGCTTAGAATAACCGAAATAATTGTTTCTGCAATAAGTTCTCAAACATTGATTGATGGTAAAATACTAGGTTTATCTTTATTGTCACTCGCGTTACTTGTTACATATTCTTTAAGTTCAGTAGTATTTGTATTTATATCTTCAATATTTGGAAGTGGTTGGGCTTTCCCGATTGTATTAACTAATCCAGCATTAATATTTTTATTATTTCTTTTTTCAATTAATGGTTTTTTCTTATGGAATACTTTTTTTTCTGCAATTTCTGCAACTATAAACGATCCAAATACTTCAACAAGGGGGCCGATGATTATGCTTCCAATTATTCCAGTTGTATTTGCTTTTTTCGTTTTTAAATATCCTGATTCTTTGGCAATTAAAATATTATCTGTATTTCCATTAACTTCCGCACCAGTTATTTCTGCAAGATTGGTACTGACCCAAGTACCTTTTATTGAAATAGTACTGTCTTTGATATTACTTGTCTTATCCACCTGGTATTTAAGAAAAGCAGCTGGAAAGATTTTCTCAGTTTCTATATTAATGTATGGTAAAGAGCCATCCTGGAAAGAAATTTTCAGATGGTTTAAAGAATCAATGAAATAATAAAAAAGTATTTTTAATATTTGGTAAAATGCAATATAACCAGCGCTTCAACGCCGACTTGAAACAGCCGATGTTTTTTTGCCATTTAAGATTAGTTTTGGATCAAGGTAATTACAATGTATCAGCTTTAGTGCCGCTGTTTCAAGCGGGTTAAGCGCAAATCGTTAGTCTACTTTTATGGGGAATAAATAATTATGAGAATACGAAATAGAGCAGTTTTCTTAACCAGTTTGTTAATTCTATTAATATTGGGTAT
>JACNFI010000381.1 GCA_014384665.1 Candidatus Cloacimonadota bacterium | reverse complement strand
CAAAAAATTGATCGTGGGTTAAATGATGTCAAGACCGACAACACTCTTTCAGAAACGGAATTTGATAAAAGGATGTCAAATTGGCTCGAACCCTAAAATGGACTGAATCCGCAACAAGTGATCTTGAGGAAGTTGCAGAATTCATAACAAGAGATTCTCGATTCTATGCCACAGCAGTTGTGAGAGAGGCACGAAAAGCAGCTCGATCTCTTAGAGTTTTTGCTGAGCGTGGACGAATAGTACCTGAAAAAAATTCATCAGATATTCGGGAACTATTCCTTTGGAGATACAGACTAATATACAAAGTTACTTCTCATTATGTGTATATCCTGGCATTTATACATGGTGCTCGTGATCTTGAATCTCTATGGAAACGTCGTGGTATAGAAGCGATAAGCACCTAACCCCCGCTTCACCTGACAGAAACGCAGTGGGGATCTGAATTTTTCAGTTGAGATGGCATTCAATAGTTAATCTGATAATTTATGGTTTAATTGCATTTGCGTTTCTGCAGGTGAGCTTATCCGTTAGGCAGTTTTGATATAATACTATAAAAATTAATAAAAATAGGATAAAAATGGAACTTCAAATAATAATTGAATTTGACAAAGAGACAAATTCTTATTCTGCTTATTGTCCTGCACTTTTAGGTTGTACAAGTTGTGGAGATACAGAAGGAGAAGCATTAAATAATTTTAAAGAAGCATTAGAACTTTATTTTGAAGAAGATAAGCGAATTCCGGAAAATGCAAAAGTTTATAAGTTTGTTGCTTGATGCCTAATAGATTAAAGTATTTTGAAATAGAAATAGTATTAAGGAAATTTGGATTTGTATTGGTTTCCCAAAAAGGTTCTCACAGAAAATGGAGAAGTTATCAAACAAATAAACAAGTAATTGTTCCAATTCATAAAGGGAAGGATTTACCAATAGGAACTTTAAAGAGTATTATATCTGGTTCTGGATTAAAGAATTCTGATTTCGGACTTTAATAATATTAAAGTTTGGGTTTTTCTAATTGGTCGATGTTATAATAGAAAAACTGCCTAACCCCCGCTTCACCTGACAGAAACGCAGTGGGGTTCTAATCTAAAGTATTGTGAGCCTTCAAAAGTAATTTTGGTAATTTATAGTTTACCCCGTTAGATATTCATCTTGTTTTTAGATTTCTACTATCTCACATAGTAAGATTATCTAACGGGGTGAATCTGCATTTTGCGTTTCTGCAGGTGAGCTTTTCCGTTAGGCTTACTAATAAAGAAGAATATTTGAAATATTTCGTATAGCGACCTAAAATGAAAGTTTAAAAGTTAAAGGAGAATACAATTCTATGTCTGACAAACGCGTCCCTGCTGATTACCAGGATATGGACATTTCAGAAGCCCAGCTTTTTCACAAAAAGGTTAAAGAAAACTTTATGCCAGCAATTGTCTCTACCGCCAAACAAGTCATTGAGGATTATGGCGTTTTGCAGGGTGTATGTGTAGATGTCGGTTGCGGCACGGCTATCTTTGCAATTGAGCTATGCAGACGTTCTAATCTGAAAATATATGCATTGGAGAAAGTAAAAGCCATATACGAAGTAGCACGCATGAACATTGAAAACGAGGGATTGATAGATAGAATAATACCCGTATTGGGTGATGCCCATGACTTGCCTTTTGAAAATGAATTTGCGGATTTGATTGTTAGCAGGGGTTCATATCATTGCTGGAAAGACAAGGTTCTCGTCTTTCAAGAGATCTATAGAGTACTGAAGAAGGGTGGTGCTGGTTTTGTCGGTGGTGGATTTGGACGATATATCACCATAGAGGAATTAGACAGGATGACATTTATAAGAGACCGTTCTCTAAAAGATGATGCAAAGGCTTATAGTTCACCAAATAAACTAGAAGAGATCATACATAAAGCGGGTATATCCAATTTTCATATTACTTACGACAGAAGCGGTCTTTGGGCAGAACTAAAGAAATAGCCGTTGGAAATCATCAATGGTGCTTCCGATAATGCAGCCCATACGCTTTTTGTTTACACCCTTGCTCTATGTAAGATTGATCCTCAGAGTAGTAATGTTGTATATACAGAAAATGCTAGCCGCCTTGTGTGCAGAGGGCAGAGATGGTGATAGAGATGTGTTTTGGAATCGAGGACTACAATTGAGTCACTGAGGAGGAAGCCTAACAAATCGCTCAAGCTGACCGTGAAAACGCTGGCGCGTTTCACGGCAGCTTAGCTCAAACGTTAGACTGCTTGGAGGATAACAGCTTTCTTCCAAACTTGACAGATTTCTTGGTTAATTAATAAATTGTTTAAATTATATGAAACAAGTATTTATTATTTCTGGACCAAACGGGAGTGGTAAAACAACTTTGGCAAAAGAATTATTGAAGGAAATCAACTTAGAATTTGTTAATGCAGATGAAATATTAAGGGAAATAAATCCCCAAAATATTGATCGTGGAAAAATACAAGCAGGAAAATACTTTTTCAAAAGAATACAGGAACTTACAAAGAATAATAAATCTTTTGCGATTGAAAGCACATTGTCTGGAAAATATCCAAATAAATTGATCTCAAAATTAAAAGATGTCGGATATCAAATTATAATAATTTTCGTATTTTTAGATAATCCTAAGATGGCAATTCACAGGATAAAAGTTAGAATAAACAATGGTGGTCATTCTATTCCTGATGATGATGTAATAAGAAGATTTTACAGAAGTAAACATAACTTTTGGAGAATCTATAAGAATATGGTTGATGAGTGGCAATTATTCTATAATGGTGAAAAAGATTTTATGCAAGTTGCAGTTGGCGAAAAAGATAATTACAATATTATACATGAGGATTTTTTCAATTTATTTTTAGGTGGTGTAGGAAGATGAATAAACATACTTATGAAATGTTCTTCAAAGTTACAAAAATTGGCAATCGTGCAGTAAAGAAAGCACAGGAAGAAAACAGGAAAAATGGTATTCCAAATGTATATTCCAGAGATGGAAAAATTTATTTTGAGTTACCAGATGGCACAATTACAACAGATTATTCCTTTGAGAATATAACTTCAAAGCAGTCTAACCCCCGCTTCACCTGACAGAAACGCAGTGGGGTTCTAATCTAAAGTATTGTGAGCCTTCAAAAGTAATTTTGGTAATTTATAGTTTACCCCGTTAGATATTCATCTTGTTTTTAGATTTCTACTATCTCACATAGTAAGATTATCTAACGGGGTGAATCTGCATTTTGCGTTTCTGCAGGTGAGCTTTTCCGTTAGACACTATAAGGAATAAATCGAATGAAGGAGGAAAAACCGATGGAAAAGAAATACACAGCAATAATTCGTAGAAGTAAACTTGAATATGTTGCTGTATGCTTAGAGTTGAATCTGTCTGCTAGGGGAGAAGATCTTGCAGATGTAGAGAAGAATCTTAGAACAGCAATAGAATTGTATGAAGAAGATATAGGAAAACACCCAGAAACTGTTATCTCTTCTATTTCTTCAGAGGAGCTAATTGAATTTTTTCAAGATACAGAGCCTGAGTGGTATAGAAAGCCTGAAAAGGATTTGATTTTAAGACCCCTTGAGGTACATGAGGTTCCATCGTATGCCTAAGATACCTTCACTCTCCAGCAGGGAACTTGTAAGATTACTTGAAAAGGGCGGGGCAGTATTTGTCAGACAAGGATCAACAGAGATCATGCCATATATTCAAGAATAGTTGAAGGGAGAAGATATTCTGCCCCTGTCCAGATGGGAAAGAAAACTTTGGATCCGATATATTGCAAAAGAGTATTGAGGCAGTTAAAATTCACTTACGAAGAAATTGGACGGCTTTTGAGTGCCTAACCCCCGCTTCACCTGACAGAAACGCAGTGGGGTTCTAATCTAAAGTATTGTGAGCCTTCAAAAGTAATTTTGGTAATTTATAGTTTACCCCGTTAGATATTCATCTTGTTTTTAGATTTCTACTATCTCACATAGTAAGATTATCTAACGGGGTGAATCTGCATTTTGCGTTTCTGCAGGTGAGCTTTTCCGTTAGACTGCTTATAAGTCTATTGTAAATTTTAAAGAAAAGATCTTTCAAAAAAGCCTGATATATTTAATTGCGGACAAATTTACAAGTTAGTGGTATTATAAAATCTGTTTTTTGCTGGTTGAATCAAATGTTGAAATTTCAACAAAAGTCTGATGTTAAATATCCAAATCCTCAATAATGGGTTTTACTATAATCTTTTAGATTTTATTCCATTGTATAAGCAGTCTAACAACCGCTTCACCTGACAGAAACGCAGACGGGATTTGAAACTTTTAGATTGGACAGCCCTTACAAGTCAATCTGGTAATTTATAGTTTACCCCGTGTAGTAATCCCGATACATCGGGACTACGCGGGGTAAATCTGCATTTGCGTTTCTGCCTGTCCGCCGTAAAACTTTGGAAGGCGGGCAGGTAAGCTATGTGTTAACCTTTCCACCAATTCCAACTTCATACCTCCTCCGTTCCAATTATATCGTGGCTTCGGAGGATGGATAATTCGTAATTCTTAATTTTTTAAGGGTTTCCCTCTTGGTCTTATTATTCTAAACATTTTTATCTATGAACTTTCTTATAATGCAATGATAAACAAATTTGTAAAATTAGGATAATTTTTGTAAGCTTTTTTGAAAAATTGTCTGACAAATAAAAATAAGAATTCTTAATTTTATATTGTCATTTTGTATAAGATAGATATTTAATTTATGATGTATATTATGATTCGAAGATATAAGGGTGTTATGTTGCAACTTCGCAGGTTATTACGTGATTAGATTTTAGATATTACATATTTAAGTATGATTGAATCATTTCAGTATAAGTTCGAGCTACATAAATTACGGAAAGTACAACGAAAACTTGCTCAAGAGTATGAGGTGGCGGAAGTTCGGGTAAAAAAGAAAGGTTTCAACGACTGGGAGTTATCATCTATTGCACAAAAGGAAGATGAGTTTGACAAATGGATCGATTACCGACAAACACAATATTTCCAACGTCTTTGTCAGCGACTATTGGTGCCAATGCCGGATATTGAAAACGAAAAGTTATATTACAAGTTCAATTTTGATGATGAACATGGTGATAGACATATTTTGACGACAGTTGGTTTTCATGCTGTCCGCAACTTGATTCGCGAGGAAAAGAAGAGAAAACGTGCTGCGTTCGGTTTCTGGTTCACCGTTTTAATTGGTCTTATTGGAGCTTTAATTGGTTTAGTCTCGGTGCTTAATAAATGAAATTTAACAATGCAAATTAACTCGGACGCAGATTCCGCTACGCTCCATTTACGTCAGTTATTTGCTACGTTAGGCTTTCTAGCCCAACTTCATAATTCTTAATTAACGATTTCCCTGTCATCTCCTCCGGTTTATCAATATCTAAAATATCTAACATTGTGGGAGCAATATCGGCAAGTCTGCAGTCATTTCGCAATTTTACATCTGCTTTGTTTTTACAGCAAAGAATAAAAGGAACATCATTCGTAGTATGAGCAGTAAATACATTTCCATTTTTATCAAGCATTTTTTCAGAATTACCATGGTCTGCAGTTATGATATAATTATAATTGTTTTTTTCAAGTGCCGCCACAACTTTAGCAACTGATTTATCAACGGCTTCAACTGCCTTTACAGCAGCTTCAAAAATTCCAGTATGACCAACCATATCGCAATTTGCAAAGTTGAGAATAATCACATCATATCTCTGTGAATTTATTTTTTCAATAACTTTATCAGCAACAAGATACGCACTCATCTCAGGCTGCAAATCATAAGTGTCAACCTTGGGGGATGGAACAAGAATCCTATCTTCGTTTTTGAATGGCTTTTCAACACCGCCATTAAAAAAAAAAGTTACATGTGCATACTTTTCGGTCTCTGCAATTCGCAACTGCTTAAGTCCATTATTTTGTAAAACTTCTCCTAAAATATTTGTTAGTTTAATTGGCTTAAATGCAACATTTACATATCTATTGAATTTTATATCATATTCTGTCATAGTTGTGAAAAGAAGATTGTGAAATTTTTTGATTCTGAATTCTTTGAAGTTGGGATTGACAAAGCAATTTGTAAGTTGCCTTGCTCTATCTGCACGGAAATTAAGGAAAATTATCGCATCGTTATCAGAAATTGTTGCAACTGGTTTTTCATTTTCTTTTATAACAGTTGGGATGATAAACTCATCAGTGATGCCATTTTCATAACTATTTTTCATAACTGCAACCGTATCGGTTTCTTCATTTCCTTTACCATAAACAATTGCTTGATATGCTTTTTCAATTCTTTCCCAACGATTGTCTCTATCCATTGCATAGTAGCGTCCAGAAATTGAAGCGATTTTCCCCAGTCCAATCTTCTTTGATTCTGCTTCAAATTCTTTTATGAAATTAATTCCATCATTTGGTTGAGTATCTCTGCCATCCATAAACGCGTGAAGATAAACTTTTTTGAGATTATTTTTCTTCGCTAATTTCAGAAGTGCCCAAAGATGGTCTAATGAACTATGCACGCAACCGTCGGAAAGCAATCCAAAAAGATGAAGTTTTGATTTGTGATTTTTGCAATGCCCAACAGCTTTTTTTAATGCTTCATTTTCAAAAAATGAGTTGTCTTTTATACTTAGATTTATACGAGTAATATTTTGATAAACGATTCTGCCAGCACCAATATTGAGATGTCCAACTTCTGAATTTCCCATTATCCCTTTTGGCAGACCAACTGCATTTCCAGAGCATTTAAGTCTTGTCCATGGTCGTGTAGCAAAGAGTCTGTCCAAATTTGGAGTTTTTGCAGCTTTAATCGCATTGCCTTTTACTTCATCAGTTAGGCCAAAACCATCCATTATGATTAGCATTACTTTATTTTTCACCATATTCCTTTTTTAACCCCAGAGGACGCAGAGATTTTCTAATTATATTTTTTGAATCAGAATTTCGTCTCAATCTGAAATTTTATCTGCTGAGACCTTTCTAATTTTATTTCTTTCCAGATTTTTTCGGCATATTTCATTTGTAAAGAAAAACACTTTCCCAAATCATATTTAATCAAGAAATACATAAAAATTCCATCGCCCCTGAATTGAGAATTCAGCATAATTCCGTCAAGGTCATTTTCATACATATAAAGAATGATGTCATCTGTGTGATATTGGCAAATGCGGATGTAATTTGTCAGTTTTGAAGAGAACAGAAATTTAAAATCTTGATAAAGCAGAATACCAGAATCGTACTTATCTGCATTTTGGTATTGATGAAAGGTGTATTCTCCGCGAAGTTTTATCTCCAAAAGAGGACTAATTTTTTGTCGCCAATCTAACCGAAAGATATTTCTTTCCCTTTGATATATTTTGCTTTCATCGGAAAAAGTTCTCCAGCGTTCATATTGCTTCTGCTGAAAAGTGAGACGCATTTTAGAAAAGTTCCACTTCTTCTCAAACTGCAGGAATTTATCAAATCCATAAGTTGGCATATTTTCCAGAGATTTTTGTTTCGGGAATTTGTAAATATCAAAATACATATCAAGTTTTGCTTTTTCAAAAGGGCGGAAGGAAATTCCGTAATAAATTCCTCTTTCATTATCAAAATCTCCACTTGTATGAAACGGATTTCCGTGAAATGTAGGAAAATATTTATCATAATTTCTAAAGATTATTAGGTTTTCAAATTCTCCCTGTTCCCAGAAAAATGTTAGCAAAAATGCTTTTTTATTTTCAGAAATTGCTCCCTCACCAAGAAAATTAAAATTTCTCAAATTATATTGAAAATCCAATCCAAAAATCTCCTGTTTTTGTTTGATGTTTTCATCAGAAAATGGGAGATTAAACTCAAGATTAAGAGCTGTAAATCCAATTTGATTTTTATTTCCATAAGAAAAACGACCACCCCAAATTTTTTCTCTTACTTTGTCCTTTTTGGCTGTTTCTGTTTCAGTTCGATGAAAACCCATTATGTCTAAACTTGTGATTTTTCCTTTTTTGATATTTCCATCCAGATTATAATCAGAAAAGAATGGTAAGATTTGAAACCTTCCAAATCTGATTTTTGCAGCAGCTCCAAATAGCGAATAGCTTTCCATTGTGCTTGTGTATTGCTTTATTGTTGAGAAATATTTTATAGGTTGTCGAGTTGCATTCCCCCCTTTTGAAAGCCCGAGTTTTGGTGCAAATATTATTCCCTGTCCCAAAGCCAACCTATAATTTCCGATTACAATCTTTTTCAACATCTGATTCTGCCACTTAGCAGATAAACTACCAACCCAGAAATCCCAGAAATCTTTTTCACCTTCATCCTTTTGTGAAATGAAATTCAGTTGATAATTTTTCCAGCTTACAGAATGCTTTTGGTATAATTTTACAGCACTACTATATTCTGAATTAAATTTATATTCTACTCTAATTCTATTATTATAATAGATTGGTGATGATTTCCCAAATGAAATGTATGGATTGATTTCTTCAATAACATATTCAGGTATTCCTGCTTTTTTAAGTTGTTTCTTATTTGTAATTTTAATTTTATTTCTGAATTGTATAATCTCTTCAACCTCAACAGGGGAAAGCCAGGGTAATATTATCAAATCTTGATAACTTGCCTGATTAATATTTAGTTTATTCTTTTTCAAGTTTTGAAGATGGCTATGTAGTTCAGTGGCTTTATATGTTTCATCTTCGGTTGAAAAAAGTTTCTCAATCTGGTCTTCGTCATCAGCATAAATCTGGCAGAAACAGAGAATTAGAATAAGAAAAAAAAGAAGCTTTTTCATTTATTCTATTGATAACATATTGTAAAATAGTGAGTTAACTCCAGACATTGATGCGTTTTGATTCCATAATTGATTTGTAGATTAAAAACTTTGAATTCCACACCAAAGGAAAATCGCTCTGGTTCGGTTTGAAATCCACTCAAAATTCCAAATGTTTTATAAGGATAATAGACGGTTCCAAAGTGAAATGAGAATGGATAATCCAGTTCTTTCACAAAGCAAATTCCTGTTTTTAAGTTTTCATAGATTTGATATGAAATTCCTGTTCTGCTTTCTTGAGGAAGGTTGTCGTTGCCAATTTTGCTAAAACCGATATTCAAAAAGGAAGAGAAAAATTGGAGTTTTCCAACATTTGCCATCATTCCAACATCAAATTGAGAAGCGTTTTTATCTTGCATTGTATAGACATTTTTGAGAAGGAGACGATAGCTCAAACCCAGAGTGAAATTCTGGATGATATTAATGTTGGTCGTAAGAATGCCTGTTTGTTCTTTGAAAATTTCATTACCAAATTCCTGGAAGCCAAAGGCAAAGCTAAATTTTCTCCATCTATATCCAGCCACTAAATTTTTATAGGATAAGTCACTAATAGAAAATGGCATGAAATATGATGAGGATAAAGAAATCTTCTTGTTAAAAACTGCTGGATTATAAAAAATGGAGGATGGACTTTGCTCAAGTGCTGATATATCGGAGACTGATGCCAGTCTTGCAGATGGAGAAAGCTGAAGAAATGCAGGAAAAACAAATACAGGAAAAAGAAACAAAAGTAATATTAAAATTAAAATTTTCATATTTCTAAACCTCATACAATAATTAAGAATATCTTTTCAGTTTATGTCAATAATTTTGATTTAAAAATAAACAAGTAAAAATAAATTGACAGAAATATCCGCCTTATTTAATTTTTTACAAAAATTATGGAGGTGAGCTTTAGTGACAAAGGTGATAGTTGGTAAAGATGAAAGTTTTGATAATGCTTTTCGTCGTTTTAACAGGAAAGTACAGAGGTCAGGTGTCCTTTCAGATATCAAGAAAAATCGTTATTATGAAAAACCCAGCGATAAAAAGAGACGAGAACTAAAAATGGCATTACGCAAATCAAGGAGACGAAGTCATTATTATAGATAATAAGGTAATCATCTTAATATAATTAAAACAAAAATCAATATCTATTATAAAAATGGGAATTATTAATATTCTTGCTTATGCAATTATTATATTATTTGCAATTTTTGGTTTCAAATCAGGATTTTTGCATGGAATAACAAAATTACTTGGCTGGGTAATTGCCTTAATTCTTGCGATTAAAATTGGACCAGCAGTTGCGAATTTTCTTAAGAATTCTCTCTCTATTTCAGATAAGATAGCACACATTCTGGGTGGTGTTATTGTATTTATTTTAATTATAATTGTTATTACTATCATTGTTTCAATTCTGAAAAAATTCATTAAAGTTTTACATCTAAGTTTTTTTGATAGGATACTTGGCTTGGTTCTTGGTGGAATACAATCTATGATAGTAATATTTCTTATCTCTTTTGCAGTTCAGTGGCTGCCAATTAGTGAGAATAATAAGAAATCTATCACTGAAGCAAAGGTGGTCAACTGGAACAATAAAACTGTAGCAGAAATTCTTTCAGCAACCAAACTTGATAAGAAGATTCAATCTAATAAATACTATAAAGAATTGTTAAATCAAATAAAAAAAATTAAAAAGAAAACATCTAATAATAAATGAAAGACGCTTTTGAAGAATTAGAATTTAACAAAATAAAAGCGTTAATAAAAAATTTTTGCACCTCAAATTTAGGAAAAAAGTCAGCCGACCAACTAAAAACACTTACAAATAAATCTGAAATTGAAAATAGGATTTCTGAACTTCACGATACAGTTGAATTTCTATCCCCGCTTCCGTGGGGACAAAAAAATAATTTCAATCTTACAGGATTAAGAGATACAGAATTTTTATTCCCAAAACTTAAGCATGATGACTACTTTACTGTTGAGGAATTTCTGCTATTTGCATGTAATATCAAGATAGCAAATAACCTGCGAAAAAATGAAGCTGTTAAAAAGCAAAACTTCCCATATCTATTCAGTATCGTTAATAACATTGTAATAACAGCAGGATTAGAGAAAGAATTTGACCGCACTTTCGAACCTAATGGTGAAATCAAAGATGGTGCCAGTGAAAATCTTACAAGAATCAGAAAAAAACAGGTAAGATTCAAAAAAAGAATTTATACTCAATTACAAGAAATTCTATCCCAAAAGCAATATGAGAAAGTTATTCAAGATAAAATAGTAACAATTCGTGAAGAGAGATATGTAATCCCAGTTAAAGCAGGCGGGGAAAGCATAATAAAGGGATTTGTGCACAGCAGGTCCCAATCCGGAGCTTCAGTTTTTCTGGAACCATTATCTGTTTTTGAAACCAATAATTCCCTGATTAATCTTGCAGATGAAGAAAAACAGGAAATTCAAAAAATCCTTATAAAGTTATTTCTTTCTTTGAAAAAGCATTCAGAAATTCTATACCAAAATCTTAAAATATTACAAAAGGTTGATTTTCTGAATGCTGCTGCAAAATACTGTATATCAATTAAGGCAACAGTCCCTACAATTCAGATAAAACCAATCATAAAACTTACTAACGCACGACATCCATTACTATATTTAACAATGAAAGAAGAAGAGATTGTGCCATTCTCATTAAATTTGGGCAATGAATTTCGTTCACTAATTATTTCTGGAGTAAATACCGGCGGCAAAACCGTTACATTAAAAGCGTTAGGACTTCTTTCAATGATGGCGTTATCAGGATTGATGATTCCATCAGAGGAAGCGGAAATAGGGATTTTTGAAAATTTCTTAACTGACATCAATGATGAGCAATCTATTGAAAATTCCATCAGCACTTTTTCTTCTCATATTGCAAAAATAAGAATTATTCTTAAAAAAGCAAATGAAAAATGTCTTGTTCTAATTGATGAACTTGGCTCCGGAACTGACCCAGAAGAAGGAGCGGCGCTTGCACAATCGGTTTTGGAAAAATTAGTTTCACAAAAAGCAAAAATCGTAATAACCACCCATCTAAACAAACTGAAACTTTTTGCATCGGAACATCCTTTATGTGAAAATGCTTGTATGAGATTTGATCAGAAAAACCTTGTTCCAACATATCAACTTGATGTTGGTTTTCCCGGAAATAGCTACGCACTTGATATTGCCCGTGAGTATAAATTAGACACTGAAGTTGTGGCTCGGGCTCGCAAACTGATAGACCAGAAAAGGCAGCAATTAAGCCATCTTCTGAAAAAAACCGAGCAGCAAAGAACTGTTCTTATGCAAAAAATCAATGAATATAATTTTAAAAATTCAATTGTAGAACTGGCCCTGAAATCTCTTCAGGAAAAGGAAAAAAATTGGAAAAATATAGAAAGAGAAAAAAAATTGAAAACTATTCAAAAGGGCGAAGAATATCTTATAAATCTTCAACAGAAATTTGAGCAAGAATTAAGTGAATTTAAAACAAAATTTAAAAAAGAAAAGAAAATAGAATCAAAAGATGTAAAAAAAATATCAACAAAAATCCAGAAAGAAAAAGAAAAATTGGG
The DNA here is from genome assembly GCA_014384665.1 of Candidatus Cloacimonadota bacterium. GTDB lineage: Bacteria > Cloacimonadota > Cloacimonadia > JGIOTU-2 > JGIOTU-2 > JACNFI01. The sequence continues at coordinate 486 of JACNFI010000381.1, read as the reverse complement.
CAAGCAAAAAGAAGAATTATCCGAAATAAAACTCATCCCTGAAAAAAATCCCAAAATAAATGACATTGTTTTGATAAAATCATTGAATCTTGTTGGCAAAATAATCAGGATTAAAAAATCCTCAATAAAGATAAAAGCAGATGGAATTATCTACTCCACAAGCAAAAAGGATATATTCAAAATTCCAGAAGGTCAGAAAAAAAATCAGAGGGCAAAAAACTCAAAAAAATTTGTTTCTGTGCATTCAGAAATTAGCTATGATTTTCCATTTGAACTGAATGTAATTGGATTTTCATTTGAAGAAGCGAGACCAGAAATTGATAAATATATTGACAAAGCAATTCTATTTGATTTGGATAAAGTGCAAATAGTTCACGGAAAAGGAACAGGTGAGTTAAGAAAGAAAATCTGGAATTACCTTAAGTCAGATACTCGTATTTCTGATTATTTTTCTCCGCCAGAGCAAGAAGGCGGAATCGGGGTGAC
>JACNFI010000380.1 GCA_014384665.1 Candidatus Cloacimonadota bacterium | reverse complement strand
ATTGCAAGTTTTTCAGAAAAATTTGACAATTATTTTTAAAACTTCTATTAATGTGTTTTATTATAAAGCATTTGTAAAAGTTAATGTCTTAGATAGGAATTTGTTTATAGTGTGTGTTAACTTCAAAAACAGGTAGTTATATACTGATTGTTTCAGTCTAATATATGTTAGACCGCCAGAATTAAATTGTTGGCAGTATAGCAAAAGAAGAAAAATGGAGTAAAAGATGAAAAAATCAAATGTAATTTATTCGTTTATTATTGTTATTGCTTTCATTTTTTTTATTACTAACTTGAATGCTTTAACAATCCATTCTACACCCGAAGGTGGTACATGGAATGATGAGAATACGTGGGTTGGAAATATAATACCAACAGCAAATGATGATGTAGTAATTAACGGACCTGTCGGAGTTACTGCTGGAGCAGCATGTAACAATATACTAATAAATCCCACAGGCACATTAAAGAATCACCAAACTAATCACCAAACCTTACAAGTAAATGGTAATGTGACGAATAACGGAATAATAAGAAATAACGTAAGTGCGCTGACTTTAAATATTTCAGGTGATGTTAGTAATAATGGAATATGGTCAAATAGTAATACTACACTCATAGGTAATGGTGTTCAACATTTATCCTTTACTGAAGTATTCTCAGGAAATCAATTTATTATTTCTGATACGACAGGTTTAATAACATCTGATACAGACATACAATTTATCAATACAAACATTGATTTCAATGGTGAGCAATTACGATTCCAGCAGGATAATGCTTTGTTATCAATAAACGGGAATTATTTACAAGATGCTCAAATAATTGGCAATAATATTGTTTTAAATATGACAGGTGAAGCATATATTGGATACTCAACAATAGAAACAGAAAATTTGGAATTAACTGGTGTTTTACAAGTCTGGAATGGTGTTGTTTTTGAGGGTAATATAACTGTTACTGATACTTTACAGAATCGTTCCGTTAATCACCTAACCTTACAAGTAAATGGTAATGTGACGAATAACGGAATAATAAGAAATAACGTAAGTGCGCTGACTTTAAATATTTCAGGTGATGTAATAAACAATGGTGTGTGGACAAACAGCACTACTAATATAATCGGAACAGTGGACCAGGAGATTGTTTTATTCGATGGACAATCAATTAATAATCAAGTTAAATTCCATGCAATGATAAGTGGAAATTCTTATCAATGGTTTAAGGATGGTGAAGAGATTGAAGGAGCAACTTCATCTATCCTTGAATTTGATTCCCTAACTGTTCAAGATTATGGAAGTTATGTCTGTGAAATAGATGGAACAATTCTTTCACGAGAAATAGAAATAAATAGCGGAGGATTAGAAAAGCCGGAAAATATTTCAATTTCAATTGTTGGAAATACAGTTGTGATTAGTTGGAATGTGGTTGAGAATGCAGCATCTTATAAAATTTATTCATCCAACGAACCTTATTCTGAAACTTGGATACTTGAACAAGAAGGAATTACAGATACAACATGGTCTCAGCAGATAGTTGATGGGAAGAAATTCTATTATGTAACAGCGGTAAGTGATTAGAAAACTATTGAAAAGATGCCAAAGAAAATTAGTTTCATAAGGAATTTATTTCTACAAATTGGAAACAGATAATTTTTCTGAAATCAAGAAAGCAGTATTATTAAAATAGTTTTAATTGAAGTTATCGGCGGTCTAACAATCGTTGCACTTGACAGAAACGCAGTGCGAGATTTAATTAACTGTTATTATGCCAGTTAAAGTTAATCTTATAAATTAAGGTCAGGTAGCCATTTCGCGTTTCTGCAAGTGAACTCCACCGTTAGGTAGCCCGGATGAATTAAAGTCATATCATTTTTTGAAAAGAAAAATGCAAAATCAAATCAGAAAAAATAAAAAAAGTAATCGACCTTATAACAAAGATTAGGAGGAATTATGTCTGCAAGGGTATTTATTTTAGTAATATTCGTATCTATTGGTTTATTGGGCTTTGCCAATCTTCTATATAGTCAGGAAGAAACTATTGAATTTGAAATCGTTGATTTTGACACTTTGAATGGGTATCCAGGTTTTGTTCAAGTAATGACGATTAATGATACTTTAAATGACACAGATTTCTTTTTTGAGGAGAATGGTTATTTAAGATGGTATGCATATAAAATGGCATGGCAAGACACATTTCATATACTTCCAGATAGCACATATCATGTCAAATTAGATTCACTGGAAATAGGAGATACATGGAATTCTTGGATGAATGGACCTACAAATGCAATAGTGATTGACACGGCGACTGTTTCGGTAACATCAGGGACTTTCTTTTCATACATTGTTGAACATCATCCCCAATCAGTCCCTGATAGTGTGGAGGCAACTTTATGGTTTTCATTTGATATAGGTATGGTAAAAGTAGTATTTGGTGATACATGGTGGGCTTTGGATGATTACTTACTGCTTGGGGGAACTGGGTATTGGCCTTTATATGTTGGTAACTGGTGGCGTTACGGAACTGATACATCAGTTGATCCGGCTTTAAAACCAATTCCTTATTCTTTTAATCTGCAACAGAACTATCCTAACCCATTTAATCCTATTACAACCATTGAATATA
>JACNFI010000379.1 GCA_014384665.1 Candidatus Cloacimonadota bacterium | reverse complement strand
CCAACAAATTTTCTAATATTATGTGCGAACTGTAAGGAAAACCTGTCAACGTTTAATGCAATTTTATCATCAATATTTCCCGAAACTACTAAAAAAAGTGCCATACTTCGATCCGTCTTCGTTACACTACGCCGTGACGGGGAACCTCAGTGTGACAGTACTTTTAACTAATATCTCTATATATAATATTTCTTACTATTAACATGAGTATATTTTTTGATTTTATCTAAATATGTCATGGTTATGAAAAATTTTGGGGGTATGCATGCTTCAAATAAAATACTTGACACTGTAATGATTCCTTTTAAATTTTCATTATAAATTTGTATTGAGTTCAAATTATGGAAAACTTAATAAATATTTTGGAAGACGCGAACATAAAGCCAACAATTGAACGGTTGAGCATACTCAATTACCTGGACAGGAACCACAATCATCCCACTGCATCAATGATCTTTGATGAGGTTGAAACAAAAATCCCTACTATTTCGAAAACGACTGTTTATAATTCTCTAAAATTATTCATAGAGAATGGGATTGTTACACCTCTATATATTACTGGCTCGGAAATTCGATACGACTTTACCACAAAACCACATCATCATTTTTTCTGCGAAAATTGCGGAAAAATTTTCGATCTCGTAGTCGACTGTCCAATTTTCAGTAAGAAACACTTTCAGGGTCATTTGATAAGGCAGCAACACGGTTACTTTCGGGGAATCTGCAAGGACTGCTTAGAAAAAGAAGCGAAGGAGCATCACTAAAATGAATATCATTACAGGCATCGCACAGGAAATTTGGTTTCTTCTCAAAGAAATGGCACCTTACCTGCTTTTTGGGTTTTTGATAGCAGGAATTCTCAATATTGCTATTCCCCCCAAAAAAATCTACAAACATCTTTCGGGAAGATCTTTTTGGTCAAATGTAAAGGCATCTCTCTTTGGAATTCCACTGCCGCTTTGTTCGTGCGGCGTCATTCCAGTTGCTGCTTATCTAAGAAAAGAAGGCACAGGGAAAGGAGCAACAATTTCATTCCTTTCATCAACTCCCACAACGGGTGTGGATTCTATCCTCGCAACCTACGCACTTCTTGGTCCTGTCTATGCAATTATCAGACCTGTCGCTGCATTTGTTTCAGGTATTTTTGGTGGCACCCTCACAAATATCATCGATAAAACTGCTGATGATAATGCCATCCAACAGGAAGGATTTTCATGCAACCTCTGCAATGAGACCGAACCACATTCTCACAAATTTCATGAAAAAGTGAAAGCCGTTTTTCGATATGGATTTTTTGATCTCATCGAAGATGTAGCCAAATGGATACTGATCGGAATTGTTATTGGAAGCATTATTTCTTTTCTTGTGCCGGATAATTTTGTAGAGCATTATTTTGGAAATCCGCTGTTTGCATATCCAATTATGCTCATTATTTCCATCCCGATGTATGTGTGCGCCACCGGCTCCATACCCATTGCTGCATCACTTGTATTAAAAGGAATGACACCCGGTGCGGGCTTGATCTTTCTTATCGCAGGTCCTGCAACAAATGCTGCAACAATAAGTTTTGTAGGCGGAAAACTCGGCAAAAAGGCGATGATCTCATATCTCGTTTCTATCATATTAACTGGTCTGCTTTTCGGTCTGTTTATTGATCATATCTGGAATCTTTCCGGTAAAAATATTAACATTTTTACAAGCAGCATGAAGATGCTTCCCGCATGGATAAAAACAGCTTCAGCTATTCTGTTGATCCTACTCATCCTAAGAGCATTTTTACTAAAATTTTTTATGAATAAGAAAATAAATATTCAGGATGAAAATATGGAAAATGTATATATAGTACCGGACATGAGCTGCAAGCATTGTGTCATTTCGATCAGAGATGCAGTTACAAAAGTAAATGGAGTAAAAAAAATTGACATCTCTCTTGCGGATAAATTAGTTAGAGTCAATGGTGAATATAGTAGAAATGACGTCATTAACGCTATAAGAAATGCCGGCTATTCTATAGAAGAAAATTAATTATTGGCAGAATAGGATGAATTTAAAAACCTTACACAAAATAAGTTATGGATTATACATTATTAGTTCAAAAAAAGATAGTAAGATAAACGGGCAGATTGCTAATACGGTTTTCCAAATTACATCAGAACCACCAACAATCGCAGTTAGTATAAATAAACAAAATTTAACCCATGAATTTATTCAAGAAAGCAAAATCTTTACAATATCTATACTATCTCAAAATACATCGATGAAATTGATTGGAAATTTTGGTTTTAAATCCGGAAGAGATTTTGATAAATTTTCTGATGTAATATATAAAATAAGTAAAAAGGGTGTGCCGATTATTATGGAAAATAGTATTGGTTATTTAGAATGTGATCTCATAGAAAGTATTGATGCTGTAACTCATACAATTTTTATTGGGAAAATAATTAATGCTGAAATTATAAATGAAGAAGATGAACCAATGACTTATGATTATTACCATAAAGTGATAAAAGGTAAAGCTCCAAAATCTGCACCAACATATATTAATGATAAAATGATAGAAATAAAGAAGGAGAATAAAACAATGAAAAAATATCAGTGCAGCGTATGTGGTTACATTTATGACCCGAAAGT
>JACNFI010000378.1 GCA_014384665.1 Candidatus Cloacimonadota bacterium | reverse complement strand
GATATTTGTCATTTAATTGAAAAATTTCACGACAACTTGTTGGTAAGTTTCATTTTTTAAGTGCCTAAACCGATTTTTCACATAATTCACTCAATAACTTAAGTGTAATTTTTGCTTCTTTCTGGTTCATCTTCTGGATTGCAAATCCAGCGTGAACCAGAATATAATCGTTTATATTTACATCATCCAGTATGCGAATATCAATCTCCTTTTTTACACCAAAAACATCTGCAATTGCTTTATTACCCTTTTTTGAAATAACTTTGTAAGGAACTGCTAAACACATTTTTCCCTTTCATATACTATATTCGTATTTATCTGGAATATTCAAAATAAAAATAAAGTTCCAATCTGACTTGGCTCAAGTTCTGGAACCCAAGCCAAGTCAGATTTATTTCATTTCTTGTTTACTCTAAAACATAGATATTTTTTTTAGCACAAATGTCTTTCAGAATTTTGGGCCAAACTGTTACACTTACTTCGCCAAGATGGGCTTTTCTAAGAAAATACATATAGGTTCTTGATTGTCCAATTCCACCACCAATACTTAAAGGAATTTTATCATTCAGAATTGCCTGATGATAAGGAAGTTTCAAAAAATCCAGCTGGTTTGTGATTTCAAGCTGCTTTTTCATGGTATCTTTTGTAACACGAATACCCATTGAAGTTAATTCGTGACGCCGTTTTGTAACTGGATTCCAGACAAGAATATCTCCATTTAGACCGTGCATTGGTCTGCCATCATCAGAAATGGTTTCAGTTATCCAGTCATCGTAGTCAGCTGCTCTCATTTCGTGAGGATATCCATCCTGGAGCACCCAGCCGATTCCAATAATGAAAACTGCTGGATATTTTTTTATAATTTCTGTTTCGCGCTGTTTTCTTGGAAGGTCAGGATACATATCCAGAATATCTTCTGCATGGAGAAATTTGAGTTCTTCTGGAAAATCAGGATATTTATCAGATTTTAGTTGTGGAAAAATTTCTTGCACATAACTTCCAGCACCCAGTAAAACTTTCCAGATTTTCCTGACAACATCTTTCAGAAATTCAAGATTTCTCTGGTCTGTTGTCATCACTCTTTCCCAGTCCCATTGGTCTACATAAGATGAGTGGTCGTGGTCAAGAAAGTAATCTTTTCGCACAGCTTTCATATCCGTACAAATTCCTTCGCCAACTTTACAATTGAATTGTGTTAGAGCCATTCTTTTCCATTTTGTTGCTGCTTGAACAACCTGGGCTTGAATTGGTTTATCAAGACCTAATCCACAAGGAAATTCTATAGGTGTTCGTGAACCATCGCGGTCAAGAGAATCATTAACTCCGCTGTTTTCGTCCACAATGAGAGGAACTTGAACCATTATCAGATTAAGCTCTTTACAGAGATTTTCCTCAATGTACTTTTTCATTTCAAAGAGAGCAATCATCGTCTCTTTGGGTGTTAATAATGATTTGTAATCAGATGGAAGTATTTTCTCCACTTCCTCATAAGTGCCGATTCCTGGCCCTGCAAGGTCTGCTTTCTTGTCTGCCATTTTTTTAATTCTCCTTTTATCTTTTTGATTTATAATTTAATGCAATAAAATCAAATGCAAAATATTCTTGTCATTTTTTTTAAAAAGATTTTTCTACTTTTTCTGACCATTCATCTTTTTAGTCAACTTTTTCCTTTTCAAATGAATCACAAATATTGAGCTTAGAGGGTGTAATAGAATTCACCCCGTGTAATAAAACCCTTGAAAAATGTAATAATGTTATAAAATGCCTGGGATGATTTATATAAAAATACTTCGCTATTACCTAAGCTATTACACGGGGTAAAGTTGTATATTTGATTATCACATGTTGCAATTAAGCAGTCCCCGATACATCGGGGTTAGATTTGAATATGTTATTTTATTACACTCCCTTAATTCAATTCTAAACTTAGCGTATTCAGTTTCTTTAAAAGTAGGATTAAAAATTCGCATTTATTTAAATGGTAATTAGACTACCATATTTTCCTTTTGCGGTAAAATTATTGGAGAAAACTACCACCAATATTTTATTAGGAAAGTTTCTTGCCATTTACTTTCGGAAAAGTTCATATAATTTTGTATTTATATAAAATACTTCCCTACTTAACTTAAAATTTTAGCACTTATTGTGTTCTAATTTTGGTGTTTATAAAATCATCTTCTCAACTTTTTTCTTTTGACTCTTGTAGAAGTTGGTTTGATTCTTTTTGTAATCTTTCAGCTTTCTGCATTCTTCTTTTTACTTCTTCTGCAATTTTGTATTGGGTTTTCAAAGCAGGGAGATAATTTTAAAATTTTCCAGCAATATATGTGTGGCAGATAACTTTAGATTATTACCAAATTTAGATTCCTCGTTCCGAATTCGTCGATTAGTAATGTCTGCAATTCACTTTAGCAGACGGATAAGGGTAACCTCCTCCCTACATACAAATGAATAAATGCAATGGCATTCCCCCCCGAAATGACCAGCAGTCTGTTATAGATGAATTGCCAACTGCTCAACCTCTGAACAAGGATTAATTATCAAACTTTAATGATATGCACCCACAAATGAAACATCCATAAGCAATGAATTATATCCATAATCTTGTATAGTCCAGGTTTTGCCACCATCAACAGTATGTAAAATCATACCAAGATCTATTTTTCCACCATAGGGACCAACTACCCAGGCTTCATCCTTATTTAATGGAGAAATTCTGTATAACAAATAACCTCCTGATGAACCAGGGGGGTCTTGTAACTCCCAATTCTCTCCTCCGTTTATTGTATAAAATATTTGTCCAACATCTTCTACGACCCATGCTATATTTTCACTTATTGCACAAACACCATTTGCATCCCATTCTGGAGAGATATCGGTCTTTTGTATTTCCCATGTATTGCCACCATTCGAAGTATGAAGAATTGTTCTTCCATGTCCTACTGCCCAAAGGCAATTCTCAGAAGCAGCACTTATATCAATCATTCCTCGTTCTGAAAGGAATTCACCTACAGCTTGATGATACCATGTATCGCCATAATCCGAAGAATGAATTATTGTTCCACCTAAACTATCGTTACAACCAACTACCCAAATTTTATCATCAACAACAGCAATGGAAGATAATTGATAAGGTCCAAAAGTGGGGTCAGCTTTAGAAGTCCAGGTATTTCCACCATCGTTTGTATAAATAATGGTATTGTCAAAACCAACAGCCCATAATTCATTCTGGCTGCAAACATGTAGTCCCAGCAAGTCTTTATTAGGGATACCGCCGCGATTTTCAATTCGTTCCCAGGTAGAACCGCCATTAGAAGTTTTTAAGATAGTTGCATATCCATCTGCCTGAGGACCTACAATCCAGGCATGTAATGAATCCACAGCTTTGACAGCACCCAATGATACATTCGGAATAGATAATGAATCTCCCTGACGAACCCAATTTTGTCCTCCATCATTAGTATAAAAGATTGAGCCATAACCATCTGTGGGGTCGCCAATTACCCAACCAATTTTCTTCTGTTCATCATCGGGACCGGTTGTGTCTTTGGAACAATTTACTATCACAAATGAAATAATAAAGCAAACCAGTAAACATTTGATGATATTATTCTTAATCATGTTTTTCTCCTTTCTTGAGAATATTTTTTTTGTTACAAACAAAACTCCTGTATAAATTTCAAGAATAAATGTCAAGAATTTCTATAACTATTTTATCCATTTTTTTTCATTTAAAATCATCTACTCAACTTTTTCTTTTGCTACTTTGCGAGATCGGTAGGATTTTTGAACTACATTAGATATTTTTTGTTGGACAGATTTCGATTCTTGATGGAAGTTTCCATTTCATTTTTAAAATTGCTCTGCTTTTTTGGTTCAAAAGAATTATAATATTTCTAGGGGCTTATCTTTATGAAAAAGTATAACCTTTTCTTTTTTTCCAATTTTCTTCATCTTTTCTGTAAATCCACTTTTTGCAAAAAGTGAGAAATATTCTTTTCTCTTTTCTTTTTTCCAATTTACTTTGTCTGTTTTTCTTTTTAAATTTTCATATACATTTGTTCCAACTTGTTTATTACTCCATTTAACTTCACAAAAGAGGATTTTATTTTCCTCTTCATTCAAAGCTAAAATATCAATTTCCTCATTTCTATCCCACCATCTACCAATTTTATCTATTTGAAAAAATTTTGTCTCATTACTTTTTATTATTTCTTTAGCTACTTTTTCATAATTTTCCGCTACAATTTGATTAAAGTCTTTATTAATCCTTTTCATAACAAAATCAATTTTTTCTTCCTCAATATATCCTTTATTTGGGAGGATATATTTAAACCAGAATTTAAAAAACTGATCCTGGAATTTATAAATTCCCTTTCTTGATTTTAAAGGATTTTTTTCAGTAATTGGAACCTCTTTTTGAATAATGTGCAGGTCTTCTAAAATAAAAAGATACTTATGTAAAATACTTTTTTCCAAACCAGTTTCATTTACAATTTCACTAATTCTGTTCTTACCCAGAGCAATGGATTTTAAAATTACAAAATAGTTGCGAGGTTCTCTTAATTCTTCTCTTAGAATAAACTCGATTTCATTATAGAGGAATTCTTCTGGTTGAAGAATTTTACTTTTAATATTTTTAGTAAAAGATAATTGGGAGTTAAATTTTTTCAAATAGCTTGGATTACCTCCTGCAATAGAAAACAATTGAAGACTATATTCAAAGGAACTTTGAGGATAAAACTTTCTTGCTTTTTGAAAAAGAAAGGGTTTCAAAAAAATCTGACCTGTTCTCCTTCCATAAAGAGGTGCTTTATATGAAAGTATTTCTTCTTCCATCATAGATATGCTTGAACCGCAAAGGATTAAAAAAATTGGAGTATTTTTTAGGAATTCATCCCATTCTGCCTGAAAAATAGACGAAATCCCTTTGTTTGCTCCGGCAAGATAAGGAAATTCATCTATTACTACAATTATTTTTTTGTTTGTATGTTTTTGTAAATATTTAAAAAACCACTGCCAATCATCAAAACCATTTTTCATAAGCATTTCATCATCAAAAATTCTTCCAACAGACTCGCCTAACAGCTTTAGATTCTCATGCTCATTTATCTTTTGTGCTAGAAAATAAATATATGGTTTTTGTTTAATAAATTGCTTTATCAGTTCAGTTTTACCTATTCGTCTTTTTCCATAAATAACAATTAGTTGGCTTTGGCTTTCCTGCCAGAATCTTTCTAAAGCTTTTAATTCTCTTTCTCTATTAATAAATTTCACTATTTATCCTTTCAAATATTAGTCTACTTTGGAGTAGACTACTCAAGAGTAGACTTTTTCTGTCAAGGAAAATTTAAGATATTTTATTGTCACCAATACTGCTAAGTGCTTCGTAAATATTAAATTTTGGTGGGAGTAATGGAAGATTATTATATAGTTCTAATGGATTTAAATTCATTATGTCTCCTGTTTTTTTACCCTCTAAGCTTAAAATTTTAGCACTTATTGTGTTCTAATTTTGGTGTTTCTAAAATCACTTTATCCACTCTTTCTTTTGATTTATCTTTTTGTAATTAATTTGATTTCTATATTCTACGTTAAAAAATCATAAAAAATGAAAATCAAAAATCAGGGAGTATCACCCTTTAGTATTGTCAAATGGTTTCTGAAAGATCTTATTTATTGTTGATCTTACAGGATTTGTAATCCTGTATTTTTATTATCTAAACACCATTATAAATGGTGTTAGATCAACACTTTTTCATCTGGTAACACACTTTACAGGGTAACTACTAAAAATCAATTTTTTTGATAAAAGGTTTCATTGCTCTAACAAAATTAATCATAGCATCAATTAAAGTGTTATGTATATCATTCCATTTATCATTATCTTTATAACCACCAATTTCAAAATTTTTACTAATTCTGCAAGCACGACGATTTTCTAATGGTTGCCATAATCCCAGGTGAAATAGAAAGAGAATATTTCACAGGACAGGTAATTCAGAACCAAAATTTTCTTCTATCTCATCCTTATTTTTAAAAAGAAAATCAAAAATCTTATCGTTTTCTTCTTTAGCCTCAGAACCTCTATCAATATACAATTCAATAGATGACGAATGCTGGCGTATACCATAATTAAAACCTAAACCTCTTTTGCCTGCAGATGTACCAATCCAACCTTCTTTACCAGGTGAAATATTTGAATGAAGTTTTGTCTTTTTGTTTGCTTTACCAAGAAGTTCTTTCCAGAATTCAAACCTTATTTTATATCTTTCTGCAATATCTTTTTTAATTATACCAACATCTTTTGACTCTTCACTAGGACCAACAATAACAGTAAATAATGGAGCAGGAAGGGATTCTTCAATTTTTATAGCTTCCACTTTTATTAAATAAAATGGAGAAGAAGAAATTTCGTTAAGTAAGGAAATTGCTTTTATATGTTCAGGTCTTGGCTCTTCTACAATCCAGATAGCACCTTTTGCTTCAACAAAACTAAAATATGTTAATAGTTTTCCAAGGTGATCATGGTCACTCTTACCAATCCCCAATCAAGTTGAGGATGACAATATTGATTTTCTACAATTATTGGATTACCAGATTCATCTTCTGCAACTATGTCAATACTGAATGTTCCAGCTTTTTGTTCACTTTCTGCACTTAATAGGTTAAATTCTGTAATATCATTTAAGACATCAATATTGTCTCGTAACCAGGGAGTAAAATCAAAAGCTTCATTTTCCCAGATTGTTTTTATTGGAACTCTTTGTATTTTGCCAATCATAATAACTCCTTATTTTTTGTTAATTCTTTAAAATAATTTGTTCTATTTTATCTTTTGCTTGTTCCAAAAGTTCTTTTGCTTCTTTCTGCAACTGCTCTACTTTTTGCATTCTCTTTTTTACTTCGTCAGCAATTTTATTTTGGATTTTAATATCAATTTTGGGGATTGGTAGCTCAGAAAAATCTTCATGAGATAATCTTCTACGACTTGGCGTTGCACCACGAGTTTTTTGAATCATAAGGTTATTGTAGAAATCTGTTCTTAAAAGGTGAAGAGCAAAATAAGGATTGTTTTTCTCATAACATCTTAGGCAAATAAATTCATTTGAGGAAATGAGCTTAAAGCTTGATTTTGGAGCTAATATAAATTTTTTGTTTTCTATTGATGGTCCAAGTCTTGCTATTAGAACATCATTTGTTTGAACTTTTAAGACAATTCCATTAACATCTTTCCCTTTTACATTACGAGTTACAGCTGAGATTGGATTGTTAGCTAAATCATCAATCCTCATTAGAGAATAGGTGTCTTCAGGGTTTGATTTTTCTGGATCAAAAGTATTTCTGCAAACATCACCTATCTTATTTATTTGTATCCAATCTACGGAACTATCATATTGTATTTGATTTGCATACCTTTCAGGATTAAGTGCGCCATCTAAATCCTCAAGGTTTATTGAAAAAATTTTTTGTTGTTGAGTTCTTTTTAGGTTTAAGATTTTTTCCTTATGAAGTAAATCTTCGAAAGAATCCAAAAGTTGTTGTGTTTCTTTCTCTTTTTGCTTTTTAATTTTGTAGGCATTATCTATTATTTTAACGATGTGGTTTTGGATTTCTAAAGTTGGAAGAATTATTTTTATACTTCTAATTTCATCAAGATTTATATTTGCTCTAGCAACAGGTCGTTTAATTCTGACTAGTTGCTTTTGCCCCAATGTAGAAATCATAAACGCCTTAACATATTCACTGTTTACTTCTTCATTTAACCTTACTAATGCTATTGCTTGATTTATGTTCGCTTCTCTATCATAATCATAAATTGAAACCTGCCCGATTGTTGCCCCAACAATAGCGATTAAAAGATCACCTTTCTTCAATTTTGAACCTTTAAGTTTTTTTTCGTGAATATCCTTTTTTATGTAAAGCACTTCATCAAAATTAATGCTTTTATCCTCGTTTATATCACCACTTCTAATAAATGGAATACCCTCTTTTTGTGTTGTATAAGAATCGCCTTTTGATAATGGTGTTGCTCCACTCGTTACCTTTTCGGAAATCTCGCCAATTGTTTTAAATTTAGATTTTTCCAATTTTTCATAAAATTCAATAAATTCAGGTCTGTAAAAGTGAGGGTCTATTCTATTCTCAATTTCTTGACTATTTACACAAAAGCATTCCATCTTTAACAGCTCTCGTAAGACTTAGGTTTTTTCTCAAACTTTCTATACTCAACTAAAATTTTATCCAAATCATTTATTGGGTCTTTTCTTCCTGTTGCATCATAGCCGATATGTTCAGCAATCGCCATAAAAATAGGATAATTGCCAGTTTTTTCGTCTTTTCCTTTCTTTCTAACAAAAACCAAAGATGATTTAACACCAGCGCCAAAATGGCTGAATGCTAATTGTGGTAGAGAAATAGCTGCCAGAATCTGGCAGTTTTCCATTATAAAATCACGGACATACTGTAAAGAGGAATTAGTCAAAATTCCATCAGGTAGCACGATCCCGATTTTTCCTGTTTTCGGTTTAACAAAATTAATACACCGCTCTATAAACAAAACCTCTGTTTTTTGAGATTTCCTTTTTTTAATTTTTGCACCAAGATCAAATTTATCTAAATAATCCTTTTCCGTTGATTTTACTGTTGCACCAAACGGGGGATTTGTTAGAATAATATCGAAGTAATCCATTTTAAAACTTCTATGGATATCGAAAATTTCATCTACATTTCGCAGTGAATCTGTACTTATTATGTTTGTGTGCCCATCGTCATGAATAATCATATTCATTTTGCACACTCTTGCAATCTGGTCATTGATCTCAATTCCAAAAATATTATTCATCGCAAATTTATGCCAATGTTCCCATGCTTCTCTTTCATCATAATTGCTTTCTGCTTCTTTTTTAACTTTATCCATTGTATTAAGAAGAAATCCACCACTACCGCATGCTGGGTCTAAAATCAAATCACTTCTATCCGGTTTTAGTATTTTAACACAGAAATTTATAATTTCTCTTGGAGTGAAAAATTGCCCCATTTTCCCCTTAAAGAAATCTTCCATAAATCTCTCAAAAGCAACACCCTTTGTGTCTAATTCAGTCTTGTTAAAATTAATACTTTGTAAATGCTCCACTACTGCATAAATCACTTTTGGGTCTAATCTTATATCGTCTTTAAAAACCTCAGAGTCTTCACTTTTTGCTTTATGATAAATGGAATTTATTCGTTCGTAAACTTCTTCTGCTGTTTCATGTGTTCCAATTTGGAACTTATATGAATCTCTTCTTTTTGTTGACTTTTCGTCTCTTAACTTACAGAAAAGTAGTTTGGATACTTCATCAAAAGCTGCAGTTGGTGCTAATTTCCCACCCTGCCAAACAGTATCATGAGACTTTTCTAATGCTCTAATCAGTTCCTCTTTTAAAACAATTGTTAGATCTGTTTCAGAACCTCCTTTGAAAAATCTATATTTGGGCGCAGCACCATATTTGCGGGGAATATCGGAAATGACATTTTTTTCTCTTTCGCTTGGTTTAAAACCAGCAACATTAAAAACTGTTCTTGTATGGCCGGCAACAACCGCAGCAAATTTAGCCCTTAAACTATTAGCATTGCCAAAAACCTGCTCAATTGCCTGTTTAAATTCTGCATCCGTAATTCCATCTTTTTTACATTCGACAACAAGATAGGGCTTTTTCTTTTCATCATCTTCAAAAATCACAATATCTGCCTTGTCAGATGGTGTTCTGCGGGGAACAACAACTTCTGTATCCAGTCTGTTTTCAGGGTAATTATACTTTTCGATCAATTCAACATAAAAAGAAGCCCGAACCTTTTCCTCAGGATTTTTGAAGCTATAAGTTTTATCTATTGCATTGTACGTAACTTTACTTTTATCTCTACTAAATGTAATATATTTCTTATCCTCCCCAGCCGATAAAAACTCTTCAGGCTCAGCTTTAACTTTTTCTTTTGGCGGTTTGTATGTTATCTTGTTCATATTTTTAAATTAAACCCCTCTCTTTAAAACGTAAAAAACCCAAATCTCACTCCACAACCTTCCAGTATCCACCTTTATCTGGTCCAATTCTTTATCTTTATTTCTTCCACTTTTCCAGTTCTTTAATTAACTCATCTTTCAATATTGGTAAAAGAGCGCCTCTTTCCGACTCCGGTAAAAATTGAGCTAAATCCTTCTTTAACTCTCTATTTTCGAATTTTTCAATTCTGCTGAAAAGAGCACCAATATTAAACTTCTTTTTTAATTTGGGATATATTTTCAATTTTTCTTCAACAATTTCCCAATCAACCTGAATATTTTTTAAAATCAAATAGTAAAGATCATATAAATCTCTTCCCTTTTCGCGAACCAGAATTGCTCTAATTTTTTCTGCTAAAATCTCCTGCCAATCTAAATGTGTAACGATGGGCAAACCACCTATTGGATAATCTGTTTTCAAAATCGTTTTTTTAATCTTTTTAACTGGCTT
The DNA here is from genome assembly GCA_014384665.1 of Candidatus Cloacimonadota bacterium. GTDB lineage: Bacteria > Cloacimonadota > Cloacimonadia > JGIOTU-2 > JGIOTU-2 > JACNFI01. The sequence continues at coordinate 2,468 of JACNFI010000378.1, read as the reverse complement.
TTCTCTTAATGAAAAATCTATTGAAATATTTAAAGGGTATTTCCTTGCTTCTGTATAATACGAAAGAATTTTTGAGTAGGAATGATTGATTTTTTTCTTTGATGATTTTAATACGATTTCTCCAGCTTCTAAATTCATTCTTTTAATAATTCTGTTCATTAACCCATCAAGAGAACTTGAAAATATCAAAGAAGTAAAATCTAAGTCCATTGAAAATCTTGATGCCCCCAAAAGCAGATGAATCGCTGTTCCTCCTTTAAAAAAAATCTTTCCCGACTCTTTCTCAGTATAAATATTCTTTAAAAATAGAATTTGAAGGTATTCTCTTAAAATTGTTTCTTGGTCTATTCCTATTTTTTTTGATAATTCCTGTATTTGATCGTTCGTTATCATAACTTAATTTTCTTTAAAAATCTGTGAAAAACAGGGTTCTTAATTTTTTTGCTCATTTCTAAAAACTTTTTGTAATCAATCTCGTCCAGAAAAAGTTCATCATAATTGACTGAAATCCATCCTAAACTCATAAAAAAGAGCGAATCTATCAGTGCCTTTTCAGGTAAAGCAATTAAAAATCCCTCCACTTTTTGATATCCCCAAAAATAATCTGGTGAAATATGTGAATAGGTAAAGGATTTTTTATCAAATTTTATTTTTTTTGTCAGTTTAGGACTGACTGAAGTAACCTCATATGGTACCTGAACAAGGATACCATAGAAAGTTAAAGCTGAAGCTAAAGAAACATAAGATGGCTGATAAATTGAATTGGCTAACTCAAAATCTGATGGGGGATTAAAAGTCAAATAATAAATGCCTTTTATTGTTCTTTTTAATATATCCGCTTTTATTAAAGATTCTACTTTTTTGTATGCTGTGTTATCCTTTTCAATATCTAAAAGATTTTTTATTTCAGAAAGATTGAAAATTTTCTTCCCTGAATTTTGTAAAAATTTAACCGCTTCTATGTTTTTCATATTTTATACTTCCTGTATAAACTTATACAAGAAAAACAAAATATTAAACCCCTTTTTATTCATCTCAAATTTTTCTACATCTCTGCTTATATTAAATTTTTTTCCTTAAAACTTAAAAAACTATTTTTAGTCACAATAATATGATCCACTACCTCAATACCTAAAATCTTTCCTGCTTCCACCAATCTTTTTGTCATTTCCAAATCTTCTTCCGATGGATCGGTATCACCTGATGGATGATTGTGGGCTAAAATTACTTGTGCCGCTAAATTCTTCACTGCTGGTTCAAATACCTCTCTTGGATGGACTAAACTTGCATTCAGCGAACCAACAGAAATTATCTCTCTTTTTATTTCCTGATTTCTGCTGTCAAGAAAAAATGTGACAAAATGTTCTTTTTTGTGGTCTCGTAAATCTTTTAACTCATCCCACACATCTTTCGGGCTTAAATAAATCTGTGCTTTTTTGTCTTTGAGCAATCTTTTACCAAGTTCAAAACAAGCCACAACCTCACATGCCTTCGCAGGACCCAATCCTGGATACTTTTTCAACTCATCAAATTCTAAGTTTGTTAAGTTTTTCGCCCCAAACTTTTTCAATATCTTACTTGCAAGTTCTACAACATTTTCTCCTTTTTTACCCGTCCTCAAAAGTATGGCTAAAAGTTCTGAATTTGAGAGTTTTTCTGGTCCGTATTTTATTAGTTTTTCTCTTGGTCTATCAACTTTTGGCAAGTCTCTGATGGTAATAGATTTTTTTATATTTCTGTTACTCACTTTTTACCTCTTGTTATTATCAAAATTTAAAGATTTAGTGGACTTTTTCAATCAACAAACTCAGAAATTTCTTCTAAAGGCTTACCGCCTGTCGTGATCGAAGAAACCTATCCTCTCGCAACTGGTTCAATCACAACTACCCTCAAATATTTTTTTATGAGGAAAACTGGTTTACCTTCTCATCAGTAAAAAGAACCAATTCAACACGAACCATAGTTTAATACTATCCCCGCAATCAAAAGATTTTCCACCGCTGTTTCTTAAAGCTAATTAGTGTTTGTTTATAAAGTAATGAGCAGTTATTTCAATAACCCAGCCCTTGAGGGCTGGGATTTGAATATACCAAAATTCAAGCAGGGCATTCATGCCCTTATCATTTGGAATATTAAGCGTTTACAACACCGTGAACGGCGTCATAGTGTTTGTAGTATCTGTAACCCCGCCATGCTCCGCAGGAGTTCCTACGGAAAATGATGGGGCTAATGACCCGCAGTAGGGTCTCCTTCGGAGGAGAAATAAAGCACTACATTATAGACAGACTCTAATTAAGTATCCTTCCTCAATGCCATTATCTCATCGAGAAAAAATTATATCTATCATTACCTGTTAAATGGTCGCATTAATAAAGCAAAAATTTTCTAAATTTAGGGCAAAACAAGAGGAATTTATATGCAACAAACCGTATTAGGGCGTACAAACAGAAAAGTGTCCGCCATCAGTC
>JACNFI010000377.1 GCA_014384665.1 Candidatus Cloacimonadota bacterium | reverse complement strand
ATCCATAAGCATCTGTATGTTGTTGCCAAAATTTAATTCTGCTTTCAGCAGTTTTACTGTCTTCTAACATTTTATATAAATAAGACACTGATAATCCTGCTGGAGTTAAATTTAATAATGTTTCTGGTAATTTTTTTAGTTGTTCTTTACCTAATTCTGTTAATCCATATCCTATTCCTTTCAACAATGAAGATTTTTCTGGTTGAACTTCTTCTTTTGTTAATTGTTTACCATATTCTTTATACCATTTATCTAACAATATTTGGTCTTCTCCTGGAATTTTTGCTAATTCAGATTTTGCTATAGTAATATCTGGTCTTATTTCTGGTTTTTTAAATATTCTATACCATAATGTATCTCTTAATTCTGGTTTATATCTTGGATCAATTTCTATATTTTTCTTAAACCACTTATGTCTAAGAGAATCTTGTCCCTCTATACTTAATTCAGGAAATCTTGGATCTTGTTCTAATTCTTGCCAAGTAATCATTGTTCTGATTCCTCAAACCACTGATCTATTTCCATTGCTCTTTTTTTTAATTGTGTATTATAAGAAATTGCTTCTTCTCTACCAATTAATAAATTATTTGAAGATAAATAATCCAATAAATCATCTGACATTTCTAACCACCATTTTGTTCTTGAATATGTGGTAGGTCTTCCTTCAAAAAAATCAACTGGTAACTGTTCCTCAGAAATTATTTTGGAAATATTTTTTAAATTATTGATATGCTTTTTATATTCTTCAAATGAAATCACATCAAAATCTTCGATCATATTTCTTATTTCAGTAGCATTCATATTATCTTTTAATTCAGGAACATTTAATCTTTGACTCACAATAAGACCTTTACCCCTTCCCTTCATCAATAATCTTTGCTCTGCCGATGTAATTTCCTTTTTTGGTTTCTCCTTAATCGGCCTTGTAACACCTGTTCTTTTATATTCTGTTATACCTTGTACTATTTGTTCTTCTGTAGGACGTATCATTTCTTCTTCCATACCCGTTTCATAACTTGGCGTCCAATATGATTTGGGTATTTTTGTTTTTTCTGGTCTATCAACATCCCATTTTGCCCATTCTTCTGGTTTTATCGCTTTTCCTGTTTCTACCCAAGTAGGCACATCACCTATCATCCTATATTCTCTTTTTTCTCCACCAGGACCAAAAGCTGTTTTAATATCTCCTTTTTTTATTTTTTCTGGTTTTTCAAAAGTTACTTTACTTATATTTATTGGTTCTCCTGCTAAAGTCTCCCATTCTCCTGTTTTTTCATTCAATTTTACATCATAAGGTTTTCCTTCATAATATACTATATCTTGTATTGGTTTTTTAAATAATTCTGGCTCTTTTGAAGGAACTCCTGTATCTACCCATTCACCTTTTATTTTGTCCCATTGATGAATAGTCTTTATCCCTTCTACATTTACTCTGCCTGTTTCGGTTGGAACTTCAATTCCTTTTGCTAACAATCTTTGTTTTTCTAATCCCGCTGTAATCCCAGTAGTTGCTAAACTACCCGCTGTCTCTGCCACAGTTCCCAGCATCTCACTCCTATATGATTCTTCCATTCTTCTGTTTCTTTCTCTGATTTGCTCTTGTATTCTTTCCTTCATCATCGTTGCTTCTTCAATTTTTGATTGTATTCTTCTGCTTTCCTGTAACTGAACTAATCCCGCTTTTTCGCCTGCCTCTGTTACTGCTTTACTTGTGGCTTGTTGCAGTGAAATTAGTTGTTGTGCTCTTACTGGTTCTCCTATTTTACCAGCACCATATTCCATCATTTTTCTTGTTTTCGCCTCTTGTGTTCCTATATTTCTTAAAGCACCTCGCATCATTGTATGATATATTTCTTTCTCCCCTAAATCACCCCGAAGATTACTAATATATCTATCTAAATAACCTAAATCAGTTTTATATTTTTTAGGTTTTGTTAAAGCCTGAATACCAAGTTTTACGCCACCCATAATTAAGGGGGCAATCCACCAACTCATAACAATCCTCCCTAATTTCCAGATTGACTAATTTGCTGAAACTGAACACCATCATAAATTAACTGAACCATCATATTTGCCCTTATATCATTTGCCTTCTGTGTTCCACCAGACATTATTAAACTTTTTTCTATATCTAAACCATCAAAAGTAGTCCATCTATTTGCAGGAATATCATATACATAGGTTTTTTACATAATATTTCTTTATTCCCTTAATTAGTTGATTCACTTATTTTATACCAGCTTGTTCCATTATATACTAATTGCAAAACTTTATCATCGGCACTTGTAAAATTATTAGCACCGTCAAGATCAACTGAATTTGCATCGTGATTATCATTGTTGCTGATTGTAACATTGCCATCCACAAATATAAAAGTATAAATTCCCGTATATGCCCCTGTAATTGTTGCTATTGTATTTGTTCCTCCATCGCCAGTAACCTGAACTACATTACTTGTAACTGCAAATGTTGTTACTCCCACTCCAAGTGTAATTGTTTGCTGTGCAGTATTCCCAAATTCTGTAAAATTAGGACTATCATCGGGTTGAACAAAATCTGATACATCAGAAAGAACTCCATACAATCCAGCCTCATTATCTAACTGAACTTCATAAGTATTATCTGTAACTTTTATTC
>JACNFI010000376.1 GCA_014384665.1 Candidatus Cloacimonadota bacterium | reverse complement strand
ATAAATAAAAAAAAGAATTTGCTCAAAAATGAGCAGAGGAGTAAACAATGTTTAAGAAAGTTTTAGTAACTGCAGTCTTGCTCTCACTATTCATTGCTGGTAATTTATTTGCCCAATCAATTGATGTCGTTGTTCATAATGTATTAAAGGGTGGTGATGTTGTTAAACTATACAAACAGGAAATTCCTACTGATCCGCTATATCTATGCGCCACAAAACCAGCTCCAGAAGGTACTGGTTGGACTACAGTAACATTTGAAAATGTTCTTTGTACCCAGGCTAGTCCAATATGGGCATTGCAAGCAGAACAATGTTCTCGCTCAGTTTATAAACAAGATTGTTATTCACCTTTTAATACTTATCATCTTTATTTGCCGACAAATGGTATTGAACCTGAACCCGAAGAGCCCGAACCGCATCAACAATAAAATATCCTTGGGGCAGAAGTTTTTGCTTCTGCCCCACAAAATTTGATTTAAGGAGTATGATATGCAAAAGCACTATATACAAAGAAATTTATTAATTGTAATTTATATTTTTCTAATACTTTTACTACCTGTATGTTTAGAGGCGATTGAATTCAATTATGAAAAAATCAATGATTTTGCAATTGGGGGAAATTATTATGGGAATGATAAAATCATTATTGATTCTTCATTTATGTATATTGCAAATAGATATGGACTTGAAATACAAAGTATAGATAGCGAAACAGGAAATTTAGAAAGAATTGCAACTATGGGTTCTATTGGAATGTCAAATAGTATTACCAAAAAGGATAATTTTGTATATATATCATCTACAACAAGTACCTCCTTTTCTCTACAAATAAGATCATATTTATATAAAATAGATGTTACAATACCTAACAATCCTTTTATTGTGGACTCGTTATTTTGTACAGACTTAGAAATCTATAGATTAGACTATTATAACAATAATTTAATTTATCATGAATTTAATGAGATTTCATATTCAAGTAGATTGGTTTTTCTTAACCATCAAAATTTAGAGGAAATTAATTCTGTGCCAATATGTTGTCAAACCCACCCTATTAATGATTCTCTTTTTATAACCTCTAATGATGGTAGTCTTCTTTATAATATATATAATATAACAGACATTAATAATATTTTCATAGAAGCAACAATTGATCTTACAAACACTCCTTCAATTATTTCCACACATTATTCTATACAGCAAATAGATAGCACAACGGTTGGAATATTAGGAGACGAAGCGTTAGCATTTTGGGACATATCTGATATCCATAATTGGGAATTTATTACAGATTATTATACATATACATCATCCGGGAAATGGGCAGATTTTACAAAATTTGATAATTATATTATCATTCCTCAACCAACAGATGGTATAGAAATAGTAGACATTACCGATATTACAAATCCAAGTTTTAGTTCCTTCTGGATGTTTTCCGAAGAACAATTAAACTTTTCAGGATTCTGTGGAAATATTACAAATTCAAATATCAAATGCTATAATAATTATTTATATTGGGGTACACCCGATGCCGGAATTTTCAAATATTTTTTTAATAATGGTACTATGGAATTTATTAATAACGAACAAACCCATCCAAACCATAAAGTATATATTAACATAGTTGAAGACAACATTTTTATTACCACACAAAATACCGGGATTTATGTCTATAATTTGTCGAATATCGATATGCCTGAGCTTGAAATTACGTTATTAGATAGTTGTCGAATATATGGTAGCAAGATTCTTTCAAACAAACTATATAGCACATATGTGAATAGAGATAATGATATAAGATTATGTGTATTTGATATTTCAAACCCTCATGAGCCTATTTTACAATCTGATTTTGAGACTCAAGATGGATTCGGAATCCCGGTTCTTATTATTAATAATAATGAGCCAGATATGTTGTATTGCTTTTATTGGTGGTGGGGTGCTCCACATCAAAAAATAGTAAAATACGATATGACCGATCCAACAAATCCGGATATAATATTTGATTACGCTTTTACATATATCACAAATGGTTCTGGTTTTTTTAATGATGGATATTTCTATGTACTTGATAATTCTTCAACCTACCAGGATTTACATACTTATGGAGGTTTTGAAGAAAATGAACCCGAGCACATACAGACAATATATAATTTTGGTCCGAATTATCTGATTCAGGCGAATAAAGTTGGAGATTATGTACATGCAAATCCATTACTATCAAATCATACGGAAAAATTCTACATATTTGAAACACCTTTCCAATTGGTAGAAAAATTTTCAACAGAATACTCTCTTCAACAGTTTAGCTTTATTAATGATGATATTCTGTTTCAAGTATATGAGTATTGTATCGGTTTATTTGATTTATCAAGTAATCCCTCAGGATATCTGGAAAGTTTTAAATATATTTATTTCAATGGATGGTGTCCATATTTAAATTTTTATACACAAAACAACAACAACTATTTTATCAGCACACAAACAGAATGTGCTTCAATCTATTCTTATAATTTAAATTCATCAACTGATGATGAAAATATATACAATAATGAAATTTCATTATCCTCCTACCCCAATCCATTCTCAGCCACAACCACAATACACTTCAATCTAACCACCCGGCTTCACTCCG
>JACNFI010000375.1 GCA_014384665.1 Candidatus Cloacimonadota bacterium | reverse complement strand
CCGGTCATTCTATCGGTAGTATATGCTTATTGGGTAATGGTTTTTTAATAAGTGGTGACACACTCTTCTTTGAAGGTGTTGGAAGAACTGATTTGCCCGGAAGTGATGAGAGTAAACTCAGAAAGAGTATAAAAGAAAAATTGTTTATACTTCCTGACCGAACAAAAGTGTTCCCTGGTCATGGTGGAGTAACAACAATTGGGCACGAAAAATCTCACAATCCATTTATAATATTTTGAAATGAAACATACATGTCCCGAAAAAAAACGGGACACAAAAGAGCATTAAAATTATTAAGGATTTAGATAGATTTAATTTTATGAATAAAATATTGTTCGTGTTTGTTCGTGCTTGCCCCGTTAGATATTCTTGTCCAGTTAGATACTTCCTATTCTAATGGAGTGCTATCTAACGGGGTAAATTCGTGGCTAAAAAAGGATTTTCATATGAAAAATTTTGTTTTAATTCTTGATTTTGGGTCACAGTTTACACATTTAATAGCCAAATCCGTTCGTTTTTTGAAGATCAAATGTGAAGTTGTTCCTTACAATATTTCTCTACAAGAAGTTAAGAAGAAATCCCCTGCTGGTATTATTTTTTCAGGTAGTCCAAAAAGTGTATTAGATAAGAAAGCTCCAATATGTGATAAAAAAGTGTTTGATTTGGGAATTCCAATACTTGGCATTTGTTATGGAATGCAGTTAATAACATATTTATTAGGTGGTAAAGTTATTAATGGATCTAAAAAGGAGTATGGGTATGTTGAAACTGAAATTATAAAAGATACTGAATTATTATCCGGATTGAATAGCAAAGATGTAATATGGATGAGTCACTCAGATATAGTTGAAAAAATACCTAAAGGTTTTGAATCTTTTGCGCATACTATGAGCTCTCCATTTGTTTCAATGCAAAATATTGACGCCAAAATCTATGCAGTGCAATTTCATCCTGAAGTAACTCATACAGAAAAAGGTTTGAAAGTTTTTGAAAATTTTCTTTTCAAAATTTGTAAAATTAAATCAGATTGGTCAACAAGCTGGCAAACATTTATTGAAAAAAGCATAAAATCACTTAAAGATAAGGCTGGAAATAAAAGAGTCCTTTTAGGTTTAAGTGGCGGGGTAGATTCTTCTGTAACTGCAGTTTTGCTTCATAAAGCAATTGGAGATCGTTTAATTCCAATCTTTGTTGATACTGGATTAATGAGAAAGAATGAAGTAACAGAAATCATTGAAGCCTTTGAGGGTTATCTGAAGATAAAATTATATGTAGTATATGCAGCTGAAAAATTTTTTCACAAACTAAGGGGAGTTATTGATCCGGAAGAAAAAAGGAAAATTATTGGAAATTTATTTATTGAAATTTTTGAACAAGAAGCACAGAAATTTGATGATGTAGAATTTCTTGCTCAGGGCACCTTATATCCTGATGTAATAGAAAGTAGTGTAAGCACAAAAACCTCTGTAACTATCAAATCTCATCATAATGTTGGTGGTTTGCCAGAAAAAATGAATCTCAAAGTAATTGAACCTCTTCGTGAATTACTGAAATATGAGGTTAGAAAAATTGGGAAAGAGTTAAAAATTCCAGAGAAAATATTAAATAGACATCCATTCCCAGGACCTGGATTAGCAGTCCGTATTATTGGTGAGGTTACTCCTGAAAAAGTTAAATTACTACAGGAAATCGATGCGATATTTATTGATGAGCTTATAGAAAATAATTATTATGACAAAATCTGGCAGGCTTTTGCTGTACTTCTACCAATACAATCTGTAGGGGTTATGGGTGATAACCGTACTTATGAAAATGTCTGTGCTTTGCGTGCTGTTAATAGTCTTGATGGAATGACTGCTGACTGGTCCAGAATCCCTTATAAAATTTTACAAAAAGTATCTAATAGGATTATTAATGAGGTCTCTGGTATTAATCGTGTAGTCTATGATATAAGTTCAAAACCACCAAGCACAATTGAGTGGGAGTAAAATATTTAAATTTCAAATTACAAATTTCAAATACCAAATAAAGTTCAAAATCTAAATAACAAAATGAATTATATAAGCAATGATAGTATAAGGATATGAAAAATTTGAAAATATTTCTTATTATTAATTTTATCTTTCTGATTTTATTAATTAACTCCCTATGTGCCAATAACGTAGTCGCAGAAGTTGATTGTGAACCTATTATCTGGCTTGAGATGCAAAATAGGTATGAAATATTATGGAAAGATTATTTAAAGGATAAGACAAAATATCCATCAGTATCTGAAGAAAATTTCCAAAAGGATTTAAAATGGATTTCTTTAAATCAGTTGATAAATGAAAGATTGTATCTAATCTATGCTGAGGAAAATAATATAATTGTAAGTGACCATGAATTAGAAACGATTTTTAAAGAGATCTATTCTGATAATGAACTCTTTTTAACTGATGGTGAATTTGATGACCAAAAGTTTCAAAATTTTAAAGAGCAACACCTAAAAACATACCAACAAATTATTAATAAAATCAGAGATGATATTTTAGATGAGAAAATAAGACAAATCATAAAAGAACAATTTCAATTGGCTGACAACCAACTTTTTGATCTCTATTTTAGGGAAAACTCCAGAATAAAACTAAAATACATAGTTGTC
>JACNFI010000374.1 GCA_014384665.1 Candidatus Cloacimonadota bacterium | reverse complement strand
TAAAACACTCTTTTTTAACATTGTATCCTCCTGATAATATTTCATAAGCAATTTATTTAATTTTATTCAAATTTATGTCAAGTATGGTTAACAAAAAAAAGCCTGCTCAAATATGAACAGGCTTAATTATCTGTGAGAGATTTGTTGTTTTATCGGGTCAGCATCATCTTTTGAACTTTTGCAGAACCATCGATTTCTACCTTATAGAGATAGATCCCGTTTGCTACATCTTTACCACTCATATCTTTTCCGTTCCATGTAGCGTAACCTTGTGTAGGTTGCTCGCCGGCTTGTACATCGAGTGTGGTAACCAGTTGTCCTATTACGTTATATACATTGATTTTTGCATTCCGGTATGATTGTTTAGCTGTAAAGTTGATGGTCGTTGATGAGATAAAGGGATTGGGAAAGTTTGTTAAAGTTAGGTCAAACATATTTGGATTATCCGGATCAATAGAGGTTTGCTTAAAATCAATATTAACAACCATATATTTGAGCATTGCACCTGCATCGGGATTTATCCCTAGGGAGATAGTTGAGTTAAATACATAATCATCCAGGTAATAAATAACTAGCTGTCCCCAACCACCACCAATATCTTTAATTTTAGAATCACCATATGGATATACATTAATACCTTCAAGAGCGAGATCAGTAAGTTTGATTGGTTCTGCCCACGAGGTTCCATCATCGTCTGATACGGAAATATAAATAATAGGATGCTCCACATAAGGAATATATTGGGGATCCGGGTCTGTAACATAGTCAGTACTACCTAATGCTGAATAAGTTCCATCTACCCATAACCAGGCCATCCATTCATTACCATTATCAAAGTTTGTTGCAAGCTGTTGCAAATTTTCTTGACCACAAGCAGGTCCACTTGTGTCTTCATAAAGGGAAAAGCCAATGTCAAAATGGTATAAAGTATCTGGAGGTATATTAGAGGTAACTGTGAATGGAACATCATGTCCTGACCAATCATCTATATATGGCATCTCCTGATTATGTCTAAAGGTAAATTCGGTACCATCCCAGATTACCTCTGATTGAGGATATGCAAACTTGAAAATATAAATACTACCTGCCTCATCTGCTTCGATATAGTACATTTGCGCATAGGGCCAGTGTAAGTTGCCATCTGAGCTATACTTTGCAGTTGAATGAGTACCTCGATCACTTACATATATGGAATCAGGTGTATAACCACTGCTTGTGCTCATACCGATAACATTCTCTACACCATAAAAGAAGTCTTCAGGTCCATCTGTGTGCAGATTACTTTCTTCAAAAAGCAATTCATTATCTAATCCAAGTGAGGATTCCCAGACAAAAAGACCTTCTTCGACAGGGCTATATGTAAGTTCATCATACCAATAGTTAGTTCCAATAATTGAGACCTCACCCTCATGACCAGGATTGTAATTAACTGCAAAATGTGCGTCCGGTCGTATGTTAAAAGAATCAATCCAAGTTATAAGTGGTGTAATAGTGGTCCAATTGTTTGTATCTAAAAGGACTGTAAAATCTGGCATAGTAGAATTATCAACATCGATATAGTCAATTTTCATATCACTTTTTTGTACCACCGCACCATATTCAGCAGAATTAGTAGATACCTGATATATTCTGGCACTGTCAACACCTAAAGGTGAGGGTCCAACATATATTCTTGGCCAACAATAGTCATTATCTTCATCATTCCAAAAATGGACAGTACTTGACCAGAATCCTGGGAGCCCAAAGGTTGCTAAATCATCATAGGCGAGAGCCATTTCCCAAATTTGATCCGTATCGTACAGTTCGTGAAGTGAAGCTATACAGTATCCAGATGGCTGGTGAATATCAATACTACCGAAACCTTGCCATTTGTCATAAGTAGTAATTGTTCCATAAGAATTAATTTCCAAAGTAGAATTATTAAGAACAGCCCAACACTGTCTTCTGTTATCAGTTGACGTAATACCTACTCGTTGCATAAAAGTCATATAAAAGAAATTATCCCAAAAATAACTTCCAGCTTGATAAGCGATTGGATTATTCCAATAACCCCCAGGGCAATAGTCATAATAAGTGGTTTGACCTGTAATTTGTGTGGGTTCTTTTATGATTTCATAAGCGACAGTATCATCACGCGACGCATTTTGATAAGGTAGAGTTACATTTTGCACATCAGTTTTTAGACCAAAGGGTATTCCCTCTAAATCTGTTTGCACTATTTCATCTGCTATAAGAAATGAGAAACAGAATGATGCAATCAAGATGATAACTACTACAAATAAAACATTTCTTTTTTTCATTTTAATCCTCCATTGAATTAAATATTTACAATTTGAAATTTACTTAAATTATTATTAACATAAAAAGCTAACCAAAAGGTTTTAAACAAATGGTTTCCTATCCAATAAGACATTAACTTGAATCTAATCATCATAATTAATAATTTCAAAATTTCATCTTTACAGATAGACGTATTGGTCCGGTAAGGAACGACCCATCCATCTTTTCTTCTAAACTACCAAAAGGAGTATATGCAGCATCAATATCCATTATAGCAAAGGAAGTAGGAAGTTTCCAACCAAGTCCGAAAGCAGCACCTTGAGCATCAAGATTAAATTGATATCCACCGCGAAGGAAGAATGTTCCGATC
>JACNFI010000373.1 GCA_014384665.1 Candidatus Cloacimonadota bacterium | reverse complement strand
CAAAAAGATAAAAATGATTTCTCATTGAGATTTGACACATTCTCATTCAAATTGATAAATATTTTGACATCAAAACATCAATTCCAGAATCTCAACAAGATTTTTAGCCAAATTTTTTGGTCTAATAATTCGGTATAGCGCCCGTTGTTGAGTGCCATTGCAGTTTCTTTATTACTTTTCGGGTATAAAATTTCTGCTTTTATCTGGCATTCTTTTAAGTTCTTTATTTTTTTTTCTACTAACACTAATCTTTCTTCGGCTATCTTTTTTAAATTTTTCATTATCATTAATACCTCCTATAAATTTTGCTATTACCAATCCAATTTTAGCGCATTCATCGCTTATTGCCACTTTATCTTCCATTAGTCCTCCTTTACTTCCCAGTATTTTTCATTCATTAATTTCATTTAATTTTTCTTATTACTGTTTAATGACAATACATTTGAAAAGCATCATCCTCACACGGAACAAGTCTTTTAATACTTATTTCTGAAGCAATCTTTGCTCCATAAGACTTTATCCATTCCCAACTTTTATCTGACCAAGAACAGTAAATAGCCCAATCGGAAATATGACCTCTAACAGCTATCCATCTTAATGGTTTACCACTATTAGTCATATTTATTCCGTCTGGACTATCCACTGTTTCGCCTTTAGCAAAAACAGTCAATGATTTCATCTCTTCTAATTGCTTTAATGTAAGCGTTCTAACTTTGGTGGTTTCACTGGTCGTTTCCCAATAATTTCCATTCATTATTCTTTTTACTACCTCATAAATACCGAATGGAGTTTTAGTTCCCCAGCAGGTATCATAGAAGTTACCTTCATACTTATTTTTCTTAATACCAAGAACCTCAATAAGCTCTTTGCCTATCTTGGTTTTTTGTTCAGTAGTCATTTTTTCTCCTTGCAAGTTTTTAATAAGTTTATTCTATAACCATCTCTAAAAAAATAGAAGTTTCCATTTCGCTCTAATTGACAAAAAAGTATTCCGTGATACCCCATCGCTTTTTCAACTTCTGCTTCATTATATTTTATTACTATCGGTTTATTAAACTGGATATAAATATAAATCCACAATATTATTATGTTTACAACCAATAATATTACTATAAACCAAAGTATCTTACTTTTCATTTAACTCCTTTAGGCGGGGAATTTCACCCCGCCTTTTGAGACCAATATTTATGGCTTTGGTGGTTAGCTCAACACTCTTTGTATTACCCAATCTTCAGTATCCATAAAATCGCTTTTCAGGTTAGATGCTTGCTCATAATATTTGAATTTCGTAGCCTTTTTTAGTGAAATCCAATGTCCCGAATGTGAACCTTTCCTATAGTAAAAATATCGGTTATGTCTGGTGCTGTAAATCACATACCACCCTCTCGGGGACTTTGCTTTTAATACTTTCAATAAGAACTTATCAAATTCAGTAGAGCCTCTGTTTTCATTTACTTCATTCAATTCTTTGCTATTGTATGGATAATCATTTCTCCAATCATACTTTTTATATTCATTGGAGAACCTCTTATCATAAAATAACCTCTCCTTAGCGTTTACATATTTTTTAATGCTCCTGCCTTGAAAATTTCCACATTCATAAGCTTTAAATATTTCTACTTCTAAAGCGTCATTACCTTCATTCTGTAGTATTTTAGATAAGGAAGGACATTCCCACTCAGAATAGTCTTTTGGAACAATATTGTTTGAGGAACCAATTATAAATACCTTGTTGTTCCTTACTTTGATGCTTCTGACAATTTCGTAACTCATTTTACCTCCGTAAATTCTTTGGTCTTAAAATCAAAGTTAACTTTCTTGATAATCTTACCGTTGACTACCAGCATAAAAGAACTACTATCAATTCCAACAAAATTATTAACTTCAATACGAGCTATTTCATAACAATTTATAGCTGAACTACCTACGAAGATTCTCTGGTCAAGAAACTCATCACAACCAAATGACTTATCACCTTTTCTGTCAGTGTTAATCTGACAGTAAATCTTGCTATTTCTCATTTTTACTCCTTTTTATCCCCTATGGGGGGATTTAGTTATAGTCGTGTATTTTCTACACAGTTTTTTTATTCCATAAACTCGGGTTATCAATAACTGAAGATATACCTAACAGAAAACTCAAAACTTCATTTTCTCGGTTTAAATCTTCTGTGTAAATAGCAATGTCTCCTTTATAGATAAACCCATTTCTTACCTTTAAACCAAAGTATTTTAAATAACTCCGAATAGTTCTTCCTGCTAAATTATCCTCTGTTACTTTCATTTTTACTCCTTCTTATTGTTGTTTAAAACGATACTTTTGAAAAGCATCATCCTCACACGGAACAAGTTTTTTAATACCTATTTCTGAAGTAACTCTTATTCCGTAAGACCTTATCCATTCCCAGCTTTTATCTGCCCAATGACAGTAAATAACCCAATCGGAAATATGACCTCTAATAGCTATCCACCTTAACGGTTTACCACTATTAGTCAAATTTATTCCATCTGGACTATCCACTGTCTCGCCTTTAACAAAGATAGTTCTTGGTTCCATCTCTTCTAATTGCTTCAATGTAAGCATTTTAATCCTCCAAATAGTTCTTCCTGTTACTTTCATCTTTCCTCCAATCTCGCACTACATAACCTCTACGCAGTGCTCTTTTCT
>JACNFI010000372.1 GCA_014384665.1 Candidatus Cloacimonadota bacterium | reverse complement strand
GACAAGAATATTCAATAGCACACAGATACACACAGATAAAAAAGATTTTCGCAGATAAAGAATTCTCTGCAGCTCATCTTTATTTCATTACTCAGTGGCAGGCATATTTACCCCGTGAAATAATCCCGATATATCGGAATTCCTGCTTTGCAGGATTTCACAGGGTTAACACGAATTATCAGAAAAAGAAAATCAATGTGAAGAGCAAAATTGTTATTATTAACATTTTCCGGATCAGTTCTTATCTGCTTCATCTGCGTTAATCTGCGTTCTATTTCTTTAATTAATTATCCTAAACTTTTTTCAGATTTATTACAAAAGTCACACCCGGCTTATCATTATCTTCCACATATATTGATCCACCATATCTATTTATATTCTGTCTGACAAGGAAAAGTCCCATACCCGTATGTCCTGCTTCACCATAAGAAAACTGTTTTTCAAATATGCGTTCATGAATTTCTAAAGGAATTTGTTCTCCATCATTATGAATTTTGATCTCAGTAAAATCAGTATATTCCTCAAAAGTGATTGTTATTTTTTTCGCTTTGCCATGCAATTTTGCATTTTCAATAATATTGTGAATAACCGATTCAAAAGCTTCGTCAGCGCGTACTTTGCAATTGCCATTAAGTTGGATGCTCATGCCTGAAAATTCTTTTGAGAGTTTGTCAACTAACTGTTTCAGATTAATTGGTTTTAAAAAAGTATCATCCCCATGGCTGAATTCAAGCTCTCTCATGGAATTAATAAGTTCGAGCCCATTATCACATTTTATATCAGCTTCTGTGAGCATTTTTTCATCTTTCTCTTCATTATATATTTGGAGGGCAGTTTTGATGACAATGAAGTTATTAGCAAGATCATGACGGAGCATGGAATTAATAAGGGCAAGCTGTTTGCGGATCTGCTCAGTATTTTCTTTTGATATAGCGAGATCCTTATTGACGATTCGTAGGCGATGATCAATTCTAATCCGCAGAATAAGAAAGATCATCACAATTGCAAGGACAAGGATAGAAGCAAATAATAGAAAAACCGATCGTAACTTGTAAAGTTCGGCGATTTCCAAATCTTTTTTCAGAAGTTCGTTTTCTTTTTCTTTTTGTTCGGTTTCATATTTTGTCTGCATTTCCGCTATCTTGTCACTACTTTCTTCCGAGAAAATACTGTCATTGACATTTGTATAGAGTATGTAATACTCAAGAGCTTTTTTATGTTTTTCTTTGGCAGAGAATAATTCGTAAAAAAAGAAATAACTATTGCTAATATTAGTTTTTGCCTTTATTTCTTTGGCTAATTTCAGTCCCTTTTCAAGATACAGAGTTGCTTTATCATATTTCTGTAGTTTTATGTAAAGGTTTCCGATATTATTTAATGAGTTTGCAGTTCCCCATTTATCACCAATCTCTTCTGTCATTTTCAATGCTTTTAGATAATATTTTAAAGATTCATCATAATTTTTTTTATTTTTGTAGATTATTCCAATGTTACCGAGAGAATTAGCAATGCCTTTTTCATCCCCAAGTTGTTCCTTAATTTTTAATGATCTTAGATAATAATCCAGAGCTTTATCTTGATCATTTAATGATTTATAAACAATTCCAATATTATTTAATAAATGGGCGATGTGTTTCTTATTTTCTAATTCTTCAAATATTTTCAGTGATTGCAGATAATAATCCAAAGTTTTATCATAATTGCCTAAATTCCAATAAACAAGTCCGATATTATTTAAAGAAGTAGCTATTCCTTTTTTATATCCAATTCTTTCATTTATTTCCAATGACATCAGATAATATTCCAGAGCTTTACTGAAATCGGCTAACTCGTCATAAATAATTCCAATACTGTTATACGTAGAAGCAATTTTTCGTTCATCCCCAATTTCTTCAAGATTTTCTATCGATTTTTGATAATATTCCAGAGCTTTATCATAATAACTTAAGTAATAATATCCTCCACCTAATAATTTTAAAGCTTGTATTTCACCTTCTACATAATCTATTTTTTGAGATAGATTAAGAGCTTGATTAGCGTACTCTATTGTTTTTTGTGGTGATTCATTCAAATATGCCTTTGCTAATTCATTCAGAACTTCTACTTTTTCTTTACCTTTAACTATATTTAATTGGTTTTTCAGACTATCAATTGCTGCAGTATTTGAAAAAAGAATATATGGGATGAGGAGAAAAAGTATCAGCAAAAATTTAGTTTTTATCAATTTATACCTCGCAATGGCTGATTTCTTAATGTAATATGTCTTAATAATAATGATTAGAAGTCATCGAGGAATGGATTATCAAAGGCGTCTCGTTTGGGAACTTTTTTCTCTTCTTTTTCTTCTTCCTTTTCCTTTTCCCCTTCTGTTTTTTCTTTCTCTTCTTCTGGTTTCTTTTCTATTTCCTGCTCAGGAATAGGTTCCTCAGTCAGCTCTTCTGTAGATACTTCTTCTGCTTCTTTGCTTTCTTCCTGTTCTAGTGGAGGAGGTGGAGTTTCTTCTTCTGTTTCGATTTTTGGCTCTTCTTTTTTGGGAGTCGGTTTTTTTGCTTTCTTTTTTGGTACCTTTTTTTGTTCGGGAGCTTCAACTTCTTCTGTTTTTGGTTCAGTATCAGTGATCTTATTTTCCAGATCTTTAATGTTCTCTGTAAGAGAATGGATAGATTCTTCAA